>JAEUMM010000428.1 GCA_016792645.1 Alphaproteobacteria bacterium
TCGTCGACATTGATCGCGCCGCTGCAGCAGGCGGCGCCGACGGCGGTGATCGTGGCGGCGGCGGGCAACAGCGGCAACGCGCTCGCGCCTGGGTATCCGGCGGCCTACGCAACGCAGGCGGGCATCGTGGGCAGCATGATCATCGTCGGCTCGGTCGGTTCGAACAACGTGATCTCGTCCTTCTCGCAAACGCCGGGCAACGGTGGGTGCGTGGCTTCGGGGGGCAAGACGACGTGCTTCAAAGACGTCTTCCTGGTCGCGCCGGGGCAGTCGATCTATTCGACCTATGTGGGCGGCGGCTATGCGACGATGTCGGGCACGTCGATGGCGACGCCTTACGTGTCCGGCGTTGCGGCGCGCGTGTTGGGTGCGGCGCCGTATCTGACGCCGACGCAGGTGACGAGCATTCTGTTTGAATCGGCGACGGATCTCGGCGCGACAGGCACGGACGCTATTTACGGGCGCGGGCTCGTCAATTTGACGAAGGCGCTGCAGCCGCTCGGGGCGACGTCGGTCGCGACGTCGGGCGGCACGACGTCCAGCTATCAAGGGACCAGCGATACGCGCCGCGCCGGTGTTTCCGGCGTGCTGGCCGCGGGTCTGCGCGGCTCTCAGGTCGCGAAGAACCTCGTGTTCTTCGACGCCTATGGGCGCGACTATCAGACCGACCTCTCGCAGTCGACGTCGAGCAGCGCGATGAGCGTTGCCGGGTTCGTTTCGCAGGGCACCGGCTATTGGCGCAGCGTTGAGGTTGCCGGCCAGGGTTTCAGTGTGGCGGGTTTCGTGTCGGATGAGGCGCCCAACGCGGTTGCGACCGCGGGCTTTGCCGAGCAGGCGCATACCGAACTCAACGATGTCATCGTGCGCGCGAAGCTTAGCGACGATGCGTCGGTGATCGTGGGCTACAACGCGTCGCCGGTCGGGCATTTGAACCAGCTCGATCTTGCGGCGAGCGAAGCTTATGACGGCCTCTTCATGTCGGCGTCGGCGATGAATTCGCCTTATTTGGCCCTCACCTCCAACGCCCAATTCATGGGTGCGGGCGTGAAAGTGACGGACGATGTGACGCTGACGTTCGGTCACGCCGCAACCAAAGAGACCGGCCTTGAGATGTACGAGGACGGCGTGCTCAGCATCGACGAGACGCTCGCGCAACTTACACAGGATTCGTCGCATATGCGCTCGGCAGAAAACACGGTCGCCGCGATGAGCTGGCGGTTCGCGCCGTGGGGCGTTGCCGGTTTCAACATCGCGCATACGAACGAAGAGAACAGTCTCTTGGGAACGCAGGAGCAGGGGGCGCTGGCGTTGACGGCCGACGCGGCGACGACGTCGGTCGGGTTCGGCGCGCGTATGAACCTCGGCGACGACTGGGTCGCTTCGGCATCCTACACGCGCGGCACGACGGACGCTTCGCCGGTGGCGGGCGCGTTGTTCCAGAGTTTCTCGACTATCGAATCCGAGGCCTATGGTGTTGCGCTGTCGAAGCTCGGCGTGTTCGGTGACGGCGATTCCTTGGGCGTCGCAATTTCGCGGCCGCTGCACATCACGGGCGGCTCGGCGGTGATCCACGCCTCAACGGGCGTTACCGAGGAGCGCGAGATCCTCTATTCGAGCGAAGTCATCAATCTCGCGAGTTCGACGCCGGAGACCGACTATGAAGTCGGCTATACGGCGCGGCTCGACGACAATCTGACGCTTCAGGCGAGTGCGATGTATCAGCAGAACGCCGGCGGCGAGGCGGGCGAAGACGCGGTCGCCGGGTTCGTGACGCTGAAAGGGACGTGGTAGGCGCTATTCGCCTCGACCGCGGAGCTGTTCGCGCGCGGTTTGAATCTCGCGGCGCAGGCGCACGGGATCCGTCACCATCTTGACGTGAATGGAGCCGGCGCCGGTGCCGTGCACGTCGACGTTGCCGAAGCCGAAGATGCGGCCGAGGATCGATTCGGCGACGTTCACTTCCTCGATCTTGTCGAGGCTGACCTCTTCGCTGGTAATCGAGATCAGACCCGTCTTCTTGACGAAGCGGTCGGTCGTCACCGCGACTTCCAGCGCGATGCCGTGAATGAAGTAGTAAAAGCCGTATAGGAACGGCAGGATCGTCAGCGCCAGATACAGATAGTCCAGTCCGTCGTAGGGCAGGGTGCCGAGACCCACGACGATGAGCGGCAGCGTTATGATCGAGACGCCGAGCCAATAGAGCCAGTGATAGCCGGTGATAAAGAGCACCTTCTCCTTACTGCCCAGCGTGCGGCTGACATAACTCATGGTTTCCCCGAACGTCCTGCCTCGTTCAACCGCAAGGTGTTCATATAGAGGCGGACCCCGCAAGAGCCTTCAGGCGCTCAGGGTCGCGGATTTCGACCTCCTGGGCCGAGCCCAAGCGAATGACGCCAAGCGATTTCAACCGGCTGAAGGCGCGGCTGACGGTTTCGAGGGTCAGCCCGAGAAAATCGGCGATGTCGCTGCGCGTCATCGGCAGCTTTAGAACGCCCGTCGCCGTCTTCGTGCAACTCGATGCGCGCAGGTCGAGCAGAAACGCGGCGACACGTTCCATCGCCGTGCGCCGGCCAAGGGCATAAGCGTGCTCGTAGGCGTCCTCGAGCTGACGTGCGGCGCCGGTGCGGTAGCCCTTCTCGACATTCGGGTACTTCGTCATCAGCTGCTCGAGCTTACGCTTGTCGAAGCGGCAGACCTCGGAGTCGATCAGAGCCTCGACGTCGAAGTGATAGGCGGCGTCCGACGGGATGCCGACGAACTGGCCGCTGAACAGGAAGTCGAGGATTTGCCGGCGCCCGTCGTCGCTGGTCTTCGATGCGCGTAAGGCGCCGCGCGTGATGACGTAGCTGTACTGGGCGCCATCGCCGTCCCACACCAGCGTCTCCCCGACGTTGAGATGAATGCGCTGCGAGTTGGCGGCGAGGTCGCGGATTTCCTCGTCATCAAGGCCGCCGCAAATGTCGCTCTTGCGGGCCGGGCAGGTGATGCAGGCAAGCGATTCCAATATCGGATGCGGGTTCGCCTCGCTAACCGCGCCGAGACGGAGCGGGGCCACAGGTTGTTGGCGATCCTTGCCGGTCGTGTGCATCGTGGGGCTAATGTAGGTGGCCGCGTGCTCTTGAGGCAACCCGCCGTGGCGGGAGATTTGTCGCGGCTTGCCGGGGCGGCTCCGCTGGCTTAGAAGGCGCGCTCATTCCGGCACAAAATGGAAAGCGGCGGGTCCCCATGGCCTCCTATCAATATGTTTACGTGATGAAGCAGCTGGGGAAGAGCTATCCCGGCGGTAAGCAGGTTTTGAAGGACATTTATCTGTCGTTTTTTCCAGGTGTGAAGATCGGCGTCATCGGGTTGAACGGCGCGGGCAAGTCGACCCTGCTCAAGATCATGGCCGGGATGGAGAAGGAATTTACGGGCGAGGCCTGGGCGGCTGACGGCGCAAAGGTCGGGTACCTGGCGCAGGAACCGCAACTCGATCCGACCCTGGACGTGCTGGGCAACGTGATGATTGCCGTGAAGCACAAGAAGGGTTTGGTCGACCGGTATAACGAAATCGCGGCGAACTATACCGACGAGACCGCGGACGAGATGTCGAAGCTGCAGGATCAGATCGACGCTTTGGGTTTGTGGGACTTGGACAGTCAGATCGAGCAGGCGATGGATGCGCTGCGCTGTCCGCCGGGGGATGCCGATATCGAGAAACTGTCGGGTGGTGAGAAGCGTCGCGTGGCGCTGTGCCGGTTGTTGCTTGAGGCGCCGGATTTGTTGCTGCTCGACGAACCGACAAACCATTTGGACGCGGAGTCCGTTGCTTGGCTTGAGCATCATTTGCAGGAATACAAAGGCACGGTCGTGATCGTGACCCACGATCGCTACTTCCTCGACAATGTCACCGGCTGGATTCTTGAGCTCGATCGCGGCCAAGGCATTCCGTACGAGGGGAACTATTCTTCTTGGCTGGAGCAGAAGGAGAAGCGGCTGGCCGTCGAGGCGAAGGGCGAAGAGGCGCGGCTTAAGACGCTCGTGCGCGAGCGCGAGTGGATCGCGGCAAGCCCCAAGGCGCGGCAGGCGAAGTCCAAGGCGCGTATCCGCGCTTACGAGGATTTGCTGGCGGAGGCGAACAACACCAAGAACGATCAGGCGCAGATCATCATTCCGCCTGGGCCGCGGTTGGGCGGGGCGGTGGTTGAGGCGGTCGCGCTCAACAAAGCTTATGGGGACCGGTTGTTGATCGACGATCTGAACTTCAAGCTGCCGCCGGGCGGGATTGTCGGCGTGATCGGGCCGAACGGCGCGGGCAAGACGACCTTGTTCCGCATGCTGACGGGGCAGGAGATGCCGGATTCAGGGTCGCTGAAGGTCGGCGATACCGTCGTCATGGGTTACGTCGATCAGTCCCGCGATGCTTTGGACGCGAAGAAGACGGTCTGGGAAGAGATTTCGGGCGGGCTTGATATTCTGGAGCTTGGCAAGCGGCAGATGCAGAGCCGGGCTTATGTTTCGGCGTTCAACTTCAAGGGGCTCGATCAGCAGAAGAAGGTCGGGCAGCTGTCGGGCGGTGAGCGCAACCGCGTGCATTTGGCCAAGATGTTGAAGTCGCACTGCAACCTCTTGCTGCTCGACGAGCCGACGAACGATCTGGACGTCGAGACGTTGCGCGCATTGGAAGATGCGCTGACGGCCTTTGCGGGCTGCGTGATGGTGATCAGCCACGATCGCTGGTTCTTGGACCGTATCGCGACGCACATGCTGGCCTTTGAAGGCGACAGCCACGTCGAGTGGTTCGAAGGCAACTATCAGGATTATGAGGCGGACCGGAAGCGGCGCCTCGGCGACGATGCGATGGTGCCGCACCGGATCAAGTACAAGAAGCTTGTACGCTAAAACAAAGGCCCCGCGTCGCGGGGCCTTTTTCGTTACGCTTCGATCAGATCAGCGCTGAACGCCGGCCATGATCTGCTGCGCCTGCGTTTGCAGGTGTGCGGTCAGGCGCGGGATGCTGCCGTTGTTCTTCGACAAGAACGCCGCGAACTGTTCGCGCTGATCGATGGAGAGCCAGATGCCTTCGACCTGGATGTCGACGAAGCGGTAGTTGTTGTTGCCGCCGAGAAGACGGAAGGCGACGCGCAGAGGATTGGTCGCGTTCGGGTCGACGACAATCATGTTGACGGTGACGTCGTTCGCCTTGTTGTCGATCGAGCCCACGACCTTCAGCGTCTGCCCCTTGTATTGGTCAAGACGGGATTCGTAGACGGCCGTCGCGTAGGCGGTGAATGCGGTCACGAAGGCTTCGATGTCGGCGTCGTTGGCGCCGCGGCGGTAGTTGCCGAGCGTGAACAGCGCCGTCTTACGGGCATCTGCATATTGTGTGATGAAATCACGAAACTTGGCGCGACGAGCAGGGTCGCTCGTGTTGCGCAGAATGCCGACGCCCTGGTCGATCAGACGCTGCGCAAAGGCTTCCGCATCCTGACCGGCATTGGCGGGGGCTACGGACATCCAGGATGCCGCAACCACCAATACTGCGAGAAACGCACGACGACCCAGTAAAACGAAGCTATCCATGTTTCCTCACCCCCGCGCCTTCGGCGCGGACTGACCATGCGATTGCAAACCGACGGGTGCTATTGCGCGCTCAGATTTGGGCTAATTGGTGACGGCGCTGTGATGCCGCCGCCCGAATCGAAGTCCGGAAGGTCATCCGACGGCGCGCCGTTGCGAATAGAGTCCGCTCGGGATTGCCGGTAGAGGCTACGGATCGAGGCGTAATAGTCAACGGACGAGCGCTCGATATCGTCCAGCGTCTCGATATTGCGCGAGCGCAGGTCGATGACGTTCAAGACGGTGCGCGCGATAGGTACATATTCCAACTCGTCGTCACCCCAATTCACATAGGTGAGCGGGTCGAGGCCGCGGTCGACCACGAAGCCCGTGAAATCGCGGGCGTTCGAGGGGCCCATCAGCGGGAAATAGAAATACGGGCCCTCGCCAACGCCCCAAACGGCCAGCGTCTGACCGAAATCTTCGTCGTGGTAGGGGTGACCGATGTCCTTGGCGACGTCGATGAGGCCGCCGATGCCGATCGTCGAGTTCACGCCAAAGCGGATCAAGGTCGTGCCGGCGCGATCGCCTTCGCCCTGAAACAAATCGTTAGCGAAGATGACCGGCGAATTCAGGTTGTTCATGAAATTCCGCACGCCGTCGCGGGCAAAGTCAGGAACGATCGAGCGGTACACAACCGCGACCGGACGCAGCAGTATCTCGTCGAGGACTTGGTTCACTTCGAAGAAGAAACGGTTCGGTCCTTCGAAGGGATCGTTCGCGTCGTCTTGGACGTCTTGCGTGGTGACCGTCGTCGATGTCGGCGGAGCCGTCGCGGGTGCCGGTTCAGCGGCGTCCTGCGCAAAGGCACTCGTGCTTGGGATCGCAACCGCGCCCATAGCAATCGCCATCATGATATTTCTAACCGCGCTCATGCGCCGCTTACCCTTTCGACACCACACACCGAGTCGCGGCCTGCGCAGTCGTCCTACGCATTCCTAGACCCTACCCAAGATCGACTCCGTGGCCGCCAACCAGCAGACCTCCAGATTATTCGACCAATTGCTTATACGGTACATGATGATGCAGGCATAAGGTTACGATCCCGTGAGGGAAGGGAATGTTTTCTACATGTTGCGACTCTGCAGCGAATGTGACCCGGAACACACCCACAGGTTGGGATCTTTGGGTTCCGTTCGGCCGAAAACGGGGTGCTGGATAATCATATAAAGATATGTTTATGTGTCGTTCGGAGGTCCGATGGTAACCTTGGACGATGTCTTGAACGGCTTGAAGGCGACGGCGGAGTCCACCCGGCTTCGTCTTTTGGCGCTCTTTACGCGCGGCGAACTGACCGTCAGCGAGGTCACGCAGATACTCCGCCAGAGCCAACCTCGGGTGAGCCGGCATCTGAAACTGATGTCAGAGGCGGGGCTGATCGAGCGTTTCAAGGAAGGTAGCTGGGTCTTCTACCGGCTGAGCGAAGACGGCGCAGGACGCGCGATCGTTCAGAAGCTGAGCGAACTTCTGCCTTGGGACGACGCGACGTTGAAGCGCGATCTCGAGCGGCTGGACGCGGTGCGCAAGCAGCGCGAGGAAAACGCGCAAGCCTATTTCGCGGCGAATGCGAGCGAGTGGGACGGCATTCGAGCGTTGCATATTCCGGAGGATCAGGTCGAAGGGGCGCTGCTCGAATTCGTCGGGCCGTCGCAGGTTTCGGCGTATTTGGACCTGGGGACGGGGACCGGGCGCATTCTGGAACTTGTGGCGCCGCGGGCGTCGCGTGCGGTCGGGATCGATTTGAACGGCGAGATGTTGACGCTGGCGCGGGCGCGGATCGAGCGAGCGTCGCTGAACCATGTTCAGGTGCGGCGCGGGGATTTGTTCGAGCTTCCGTATGCCGACGACAGTTTCGAACTGATCACGGTGCACCAGGTGCTGCACTATCTCGAAGATCCGTCGGCGGCGGTGGCGGAGGCTGCGCGCGTGCTGAAGCCGGGCGGGCGTTTGGTGATCGCGGATTTTGCGCCGCACGCGCTGGAGTTCTTGCGCGATGCGCATCAGCACCGGCGGTTGGGCTTTGCCGACAAGGAAGTGGCGCAGTGGTTCAAGACGGCAGGGTTGTCGCTTGCCGGAACGCGTGCGCTGCCGCCGCGTGATCAATCGGGATTGACGGTGATGGTTTGGCTTGCGGTGGCGCCGGCCGTGCCGCAGCGGCGCCAGAAAACGGCGGAGGCGGCCTGATGTCTCTTGCGGTTTCGTTTGAATTTTTCCCGCCGCGCAACGATGAGATGGAGGCGCAGCTGTGGCGCTCGATCGGACGGCTTGCGCCGTTGCAGCCGTCGTTCGTGTCGGTGACGTATGGCGCGGGTGGGTCGACGCGCGAGCGTACGCACTCGACGATCAAGCGCATTCTGGCCGAGACGAATTTGAAACCGGCTGCGCATTTGACGTGTGTCGGCACTTCGCGCGCCGAGGTCGATGAGATTGTCCGAGGATATTGGCAGTCGGGCGTGAAGCATATCGTCGCCTTGCGCGGCGACATGCCGGAGCCCGGGCCCTACGCGCAGGTTGCGGAGGGCTATGAGTCGACGCCGGACCTCATTCGCGGCATTCGCAAGGTCGCGCCGTTCGAGGTGAGCGTGTCGGCCTATCCGGAGAAGCATCCGGATTCGCCGTCGGTCGAGCATGACTATGCGTTGCTGAAGGCGAAGATCGATGCGGGCGCCAACCGGGCTATCACGCAGTTCGTCTATGACACCGACGTCGTGTTGCGATTTGCGGACCGCGCGTATCGCGAGGGTATTCGCATTCCGATCGTGCCGGGGATCATGCCGGCGACGAACTTCAAGGGCGTGGTGCGGATGTCGAAGCGTTGCGGTGCGTCGATACCGGACTCGCTGGCGCGGAAATTCGAAGGGCTGGACGACGATCTTGAGACGCGCAAGCTGATCGCGGCGACGGTGGCGGCCGAGCAGGTCGAGCGGTTGCGGCGGCACGGCTTTGACTCATTCCATTTCTATACGTTGAACCAGGCGGATCTGACGTTTGCGATCTGCCATCTCTTGGGCGTGCGTGCGCAAGCCCCCGGACGACAAGCGGCATGAACATCACTGAACGTAAGACGCGCTTCGACGCGCTGTTGAAGGCTGCGCGCGAGCGCATCATCTTGCTGGATGGCGCCAAGGGTGCGCTGATCCAGACCTATGGCTTGAAGGAAGAGGATTATCGCGGGACGCGGTTTGCGAATTCGACCCGGGATTTGAAGGGCAATCACGACCTTCTGGCGATCACGAAGCCGGAAATTCTGCGCGATGTGCACGACGCGTTTCTGGATGCAGGGTCCGACATCATCCAGACGAACACGTTCAATGCGCAACGCATCAGTCAGGCCGACTATGGGTGCGAGCATCTCTCGCATGAGATGAATCTGGAATCGGCGCGGCTTGCGCGGCAGAGCGCGGACAAGTTTTCGACGGCGGATCGGCCGCGGTGGGTCGTGGGGTCGGTCGGGCCGACGAACCGGACGGCGTCGCTGTCGCCGGATGTGAACGATCCCGGCTATCGCGCGATCACGTTCGACGATTTGGTCGGTGCATATCGCGAGCAGATCGCGGCATTGATCGAGGGCGATGTCGATGCGCTGCTGATCGAGACGATCTTCGACACGTTGAACGCGAAGGCTGCGGGGTTCGCGGCGGCGACGGTGTTCGACGATGTCGGGTTCAAGGTGCCGATTTGGTTCTCAGGGACCATCACCGACAAGTCGGGGCGGACGCTGACCGGCCAGACGACCGAGGCGTTTTGGCATTCGATCCGGCATACGAAGCCGTTTGCGGTCGGGTTGAACTGCGCGTTGGGTGCGGCCGATCTTCGCCAGTATGTGGCTGATCTTTCGCGCGTCGCCGATACGATGGTGTCGACGCATCCGAATGCG
>JAEUMM010000403.1 GCA_016792645.1 Alphaproteobacteria bacterium
TCGGGCCGCACGACCGTCCTCGTCGATTGGCTCCGCGAACACGGCATCACGATCGACGAAGAAAGCAAGCCGGCGGGCATTCTCTACTTCACTCGACACTACCGGCTGTTGCCGGGCCAAGAAGAACCGCCACGCGACCTGATCCCCGGCGCAGGCGACCTCGGTTACATCAAGTACGGCGTCTTCATCGGCGACAATCGGCATTTCTCGATCACCATCTGCGTCCCCGAAATCGAAACGAAGCTGCGCGTCGCCGCCATGGACCCGGACACCTTTGATCGCATCTGCCGCCAGATGCCGGGCGCCGCGCGCTGGATCGAACCCACGCGTGCCGAAGGCGTCACCAAGGTCTTCGGCATGGGCAATCTGCACAACGTGTGGCGCCATTTCGTGAAAGACGGCGCGCCGGTCGTTCTCAACTACTTCGCGGTCGGCGATTCAGCCCTGCGCACAAACCCTCTGTACGGCCGCGGCTGCTCGTCGGCCGTTATCCAAGCGCACGCGCTCGCCGACGTGTTAGACTTGACCGCCGATCCCGCCGCTCGCGCCGTCGCGTTCAGCCAACGCACGCGCACGAGCCTGCGCCCGTTCTGGGACGTGATCGTCAAACAGGATCTGGGCGCGATCCGCCGCGCGAAGAACGAACAGACCCCTGGCTACAAACCGCGCTTCAAAGCCCGCCTGATCAAGAGCTTCGCAGAAGACGCCGTCGGCCCGGCCAGCCGCGGGAGCCTTGCCGTCCATCGCGCGATCATGAAGGGCTTCCATATGTTCTCGACGCCGGCCGCCTGGCTGCGCCGGCCCACGATCGTACTGCGCGTGCTCATCACCTGGGCCACGCCGAAGCGCTTCAAGACCGCGCTCTACCCGCCCAAACTCGGGCCTGAGCGCAGCGAGATGCTCTCGCAACTTGGACTTGAGGGCGCTTGACCAACGGCGGATCGCCTGCTCCGCTTCCGCTAACACGCTATTCGACACATTGAAGGCTTCCACGCTCATGTCCATCAACTGGCACTCGCCGCGTTACGTCGAAACCAACGGCATCCGCATGGCCGTCTACGAACAGGGCGACGGCGTGCCCGTGGTGATGAGCCACGGCTTCCCCGAACTCGCGTATTCCTGGCGCCACCAAATTCCAGCGGTGGCAGGCGCAGGCTTCCGCGCCATCGCGCCGGATCAACGCGGCTACGGCCTCACCGACCGCCCGCAGGCGATCGACTCCTACGACATCCATCACCTAACCGGCGATCTCGTCGGCATGCTCGACGCGCTGAAGATCGAGAAGGCCGTGTTCGTCGGCCACGACTGGGGCGGCATCGTCACCTGGGCCATGCCGCTCTTGCACCCACAGCGCGTGCTCGGCGTCGTCGGCGTCAACACGCCGTTCATGCCACGCGCGCCGATGGATCCCATCGCTCTCATGCGCGCCGCGTACGGCGAGAACATGTACATCGTCTATTTCCAAGAGCCCGGCGTCGCCGACGCGCTGTTGGCGAAAGACCCGGCCAAGACCCTGCGCTTCTTCTACCGCCACAGAGGCATGACGCTCGAGGAATTCGACAAGCGCCCAGCCGAGGAAAAGAACCTCGCCCTCGTCCACGCCCTGCAATCCGATGAAAAGATGTGGCCCGGCAAGGTCCTGCTCAACGCCGAAGAACTCGAGTTCTACCGCGCGTCCTTTGCGCGCACGGGCTTCACCGGCGGCATCAATTGGTACCGCAACTTCACCCGCAACTGGCAGACGACCGAAGGCGTCGTGCAAAGGGTCGAAGTCCCCTGCCTGCAAGTGATGGCCGAGAACGACATCGTCCTGCGCCCGTCGCTGGCCGACGGCATGGAAGCCTTTGTCCCGGATCTCGAGAAACACTTGATCAAGGATTGCGGTCACTGGACCCAGGCCGAGAAGCCCGAAGAACTGAACCGCGTCATCACGAATTGGCTGAAGCGCCGCTTCGGTTAATCACCAGCCGACAGAAGGGTTGCCCGATTCCGTTCCGGCGCTAGGATGGGCGCGAGGCCGGGGGCTGCGCGCATGTCTGAACTTGCACGAATTTCGCCTGACACGATCTTCCTCGTGTTGAACTACGGCGTGTTGCCTTTCTGGGCATTGCTGATCGTTGCGCCCATGTTCAAGCTCACCGACGTCCTGGTGCATTCCGTCGCGATGCCGATCATCCTCGGCGTGACGTATACCTGGTTGCTCGCGACCGCCCTTTGGGGCGGAACACCGATGCCGGACGGCGCAGGTTTCGATTCGCTTGACGGCGTGATGAAGTTGTTCTCCGTCAAGGAAGCACTCGTCGCCGGTTGGGCGCACTACCTGGTCTTCGACCTCTTCGTCGGCGCTTGGCAGGCGCGCGACGCACAGCGCATCGGCCTGAACCATTTTGCCCTGATCCCTTGCCTGCTTCTGACCCTGCTTGTTGGACCGGTCGGACTGCTTGCCTATCTCATGGTCCGCGGTCTCACCGGCCGCGCAGGTTGGAGCGTCTTCGAAGGCTAAGTAAGGCCCGTCATCATCTCGCTCGTGCGCCACAGTTCGCGCGCAACCCCTTCGTCATAGGACACAGGAGATGAGCGCACGGCCTTGCACTTCTCAAAATACTTGCCGCTAACACCTGCCACGTCGGGCGATCCTGCGAGATAGATGGACGTCTTCGCACCCTCTTCCTCGGATATCGCCGCAATCGATTTGAAAAAACCGAACATCGTCGCGACGATCCCCTTATTGTTGTCCCCGAACCGCGACGCGACAAAGCCGGGGTGAAGACAATTCGCCGTCACGGACGTGCCTTGCAGCCGCCGCGCCAACTCGTAAGTGAAATAGACGTTTGCAAGCTTCGACTGCTGATACGCCCGCCATCCCGAATAGGCATGTGCGTTCTGCAAGTCGGCAAGGTCGAGCTTTGCGCCGACATGCGCGCCGGACGCCACGCTGACGACGCGCCCGGACGGCGCCGCCTTCAGAAGATCCAGCAGCAATGCCGTCATCAAGAAATAGCTGAGATGATTCAGCGCAAATGTCTGCTCGAATCCGTCCTCGGTTACACCGCGCTTGACGAACGCGGCACCCGCGTTGTTAAGGAGAACGTCGATAGCCTTCACCCGCCCCTTCAATGTCTCGGCCGCCCCGCGAACGCCTTTCAACGTCAGAAGATCGCCAAGCACGAAGTCGACGTTCTTGTGCCCTGACGCCTCCTGCAATTCCTTGACCACCCGTTCGCCCTTGGCCGCGTTGCGTCCGACGAGGACGACAGCAGCGCCCGCTTTGGCGAGTTCGCGCGCCGCCACCTTGCCGATGCCGTCCGTCGCCCCTGTAACGACGATGGTCTTGCCGCTCAAATTCATCCGCTCGTCCTTCCCAGCATGTTCCAAGCCGCCACATACGCCCGCGCCCGCAAGCCGATCTCGTTGTCATCGAATTCGGGCCTGAACAACGAGCCGCCGACGCCAAATCCATCAGCCCCGGCGTCGCGCCATCCTTGCATTGTTTCCGGTGTCACGCCGCCCACCGCATAGATGGCCGCCTGCGCGGACGGCAACACGCTTCTAAGCGCCCTCAACCCATCAGGACCGACAATCTCCGCCGGAAACAATTTCAACGCGTCGACGCTCAGACTCTGCGCCGTAAAGGCCTCCGTTGGCGTCATCACGCCCGGCATGAGCGCAAGCCCCAAACGTCGCCCCTCGTCGACCACATCCGGATCGAGATGCGGCATCACCAAAAGCTGAGCGCCGGATTCATGCGCGTCTCGCGCTTGCGCGCGAGACAACACGGTGCCGGCGCCAACCACAACGGACCGCGGCACGGCACGGGTGACGATCCGGATGGCTTCAAGCGCGCCGTCGCGGTTGAGCGGAATTTCGATGATACGAAATCCTGCCTCGACAAGCGCATGGGCTACCCTTTCGGCGCGCTCCGGCTGCAGCCCGCGTAGGATAGCGACAAGCGGCGCCGTCGCCGCAGCCTCGCGAAATCCAGCAGAGCCGCCACGCATGACCGGATTTACCTCTCGCTAACGTTGGCGCACTTGGCGATTGCGGCAATCGATCTACGCCGCATGCGCGCGTCAACCAATCCGAAATAACGATCCGCTACTGTTCCACCGAAAGCAAAACAATAACAGCCAAAAACTGCGCTCTTGGGGTGTCACACACATGAAAGTCCTTGTCGTCGACGACTACAGCACGATGCGCCGCATCATCCGCAATCTCCTGACCCAGATCGGTTACAGCGAGATCGATGAAGCCGCCGACGGCAACGAAGCGCTCGCCAAGTTGCGCGCCGTGCACTACGGCCTCGTGATCTCCGATTGGAATATGGAGCCGATGACAGGCTACGACCTGTTGAAGCAGGTGCGTGCCGACGACAAGCTCAAGACGACGCCCTTCATTATGGTCACCGCCGAGTCGAAGACCGAGAATGTTGTGGCCGCAAAGCAAGCCGGCGTCGACAACTACATCGTCAAGCCGTTCAACGCCGCGACGCTGCAGCAGAAGATCAACTCAGTCATCACCGCAAAGGCGTCGTAATGCACGCGTTACAACTCGACCAAGCGGACGGGTTCGTTGCACTGGAATCCGCGGTGCGCGAGACGGCGCGTGGCCGCGCTTTCCTCGACGAGTATGCACGCCGCCTCCGCGCGACAGAGACCGACCGCGTGCTGGACGCGATCGACCGCTTGTCCCAGATACAGAACGAACGCCCTTCGTCGAACCATCTCGACGTGCTGCGCCGCGAACTGGAAACGATGTCGGCCTCGATCGCGCAAACGCGGCGCGAGATCGCTGCGATCAAGCCCGAAACCTCCGGCAACAACCGCATCGTCCAAGCGACCGAGGAACTCGACTTCGTCGTGCGTTCCACCGAGCGGGCGACGGCCGAAATCCTGACCGCCGCCGAAGGCATCCAAACCATCGCCGGCGACCTGAAGACCAAAGGCGCGGAGACTGCCGTCTGCGACGAATTGGAAAACCACGCAACCAATCTCATGATCGCGTGCTCGTTCCAGGATCTGACCGGTCAGCGCATGACCAAGGTCGTCAACGTGTTGCACTACCTGGAGCAGCGCGTGAACACCATGATCGAAATCTGGGGCATCACGCCGGAAGAAGCGGCCAAGGTGAAGCAGAAACTGCCCGACGCACGCCCGGATGCGCATCTCCTGAATGGCCCGGCCCGCGAAGGCGAAGGCGTTGCACAGCACGACGTCGATCGCCTTCTGAACGAAACCGACGCTGGTTCCGCACCTGCGAACACAACGGCCTCGCAGGACGACATCGACGCGCTCTTCAAGTAAAGCGCCGCTCACCCTCGTGTGAACTGCGATTGAACGCCTGCACGCTTGCCAAAGCGGGCGGGTGAGACGAAAACTCGCCGCCGTCAAAGGTCGGTGAGCCAGCATGGCGTTCAAGTCGGCGCAAGTCTTCGGTCCTTGGGTCCGGCGCATCGCCTTCTTGGGCGGCGCTCTGGCGCTCACTGGCTGCTCAATTCCGGGCCCCGATAGCAGCGAAGCCGACATGGCGGCCAGCTTGCCCCGCCATGACCTGGCGCTCGCTGCCGGCTACAGCCTCAGTTATGTCACGGCGGGCGACCCGGCGGGACGCCTCGCGATCTTCGTCCACGGCACGCCGGGCGACGCCCACGCCTGGGGCGACTACTTGATGAGCGTACCCAAGGGCTATCTCTATGTCGCGATCGATCGTCCGGGTTTCGGCCACAGCGGTCCCGACGGCGCCGTCGTCTCGCTTGCGGAACAAGGGCAGGCGATCGCCGCCTTGATCCGCGCCAACGGCGGCAAGCCCGCCGTCCTCATCGGCCACTCGCTTGGCGGTCCTATCATCGCGCAAGCCGCCGTCGACAGCCCTGAGCTGGTGGCGGCACTCGTCATGGTCGCCGGTTCGCTCGATCCCGCACAAGAGAATGTGCCTCTCATTCAATATGTGGGTGACACCTGGCCGGTCAGCGCCCTGCTGCCGCGCTGGCTACGCAACACGAACCGCGAGATCATCGCGCTTGAGCCCCAACTCGCAGCACTCGCACCGCGCCTGGCGGCGATCCATGTCCCCGTAACCATCGTCCACGGGACGAAGGACGACCTTGTTCCCTTCGAAAACGTGGCGTTCATGAAAGCGCACCTCACCGGCACGCGCGCGATGGACGTTACGGTCATTGATGGGCAGAACCACTTCCTGCCGTGGAACTCGAAGCGGCAAGTCGACGCCGCCATCGCCAAAGCGTTCGCCATGATGGAGGCGGCGCCATGACAGGAGATCCTGCCGCTCTACTGCTGACGCTGGGCTCAAGCCCGTGGGCGATCGCCCTCGCGATCATGCTGGCGACGTTCGTCCTGGAGGACGTGGCGACCATCGCCGCGGCGTTCCTCGCCGCAACTGGCGAAGTCGCACCCGCCGTCGCGCTCTCGGCATTGTTCGTCGGCATCTTTGCGGGCGATCTCGGGCTCTACGGTCTGGGCGCTGCAGCACGCACCCGCGAGTGGGCACGAAACCTGATCGGTCAGCGCCGTATGGTCAAAGGCCGCACCTGGCTGAAGCGTCGCTATGTCCCCGCACTTATCGGCGCGCGCTTCATGCCCGGCTTCCGCTTACCCACCTACGCAGCAAGCGGATTTTTGAACCTGCCCTTCTGGCCCTTTGCCAGCGTCGCCGCCGGCGCCGGCATGGTGTGGACGACGCTCATCTTCGGCCTGGTCTTCTTCTTCGGCGTCATGATCGTTGAAAATCTGGGTGTCTGGCGCTGGGCTCTGGGCGCCGCTCTCCTTGCTCTAATTCTGGCAGGCCCGGCATTGGCCGAACGGTTCGCGCGCCGCCCGGCGGAGCCCGGCGATGTCTGACGCGATCATCACTGAGATTCGCGAACCGCACAAAGGCATGCCGCCGCTCGACATGTCCGGACCGCAGCTCTCGTATTTCGAGTTCTGGCCCCAGCGCTACTTCTATGCGCCGATCTTCTTCTACTGGCTCTGGCTCACCGTCCGCCACGGCGGCTTCACGCTTCCGACGATATCGAACCCGTTATTCCCGATGGGGGGCTGGATAGGCGAGTCGAAAGCTTCGGTCTTCGATCAAGCAGGCGCCTACGCCCGCCGTTTCATCGCGCCATGGGCCACCCTCGATCGCACACCGGACCTCACCGCAGCTCACGCTCTCGACGTCGCACAACAAGCGGGTCTCGCCCTGCCATTCGTCGCCAAGCCCGACATGGGCTGCCGCGGCGCAGGCGTCCGCCGCATCCGCAGCGCAGCCGAACTCGCCGACTACATCAAAGCCTTCCCGATGACCGAACGCATCGTCTTCCAAGCCCTCGTCGACCACGAAGCGGAAGCCGGTGTCTTCTACATCCGCAAGCCCAGCCAACAACGCGGCCGGATCGTCTCGCTCACACTGAAATACTTCCCCTATGTCTACGGCGACGGCACGTCGACGCTGGGCGAACTCATCGCCCGCGACGTGCGCGCCGGATTGCTGCAGCACATCTACCGCCCCCGCCACTGCACGCGATGGAATTGGATCGTGCCCAAGGGCCAACCCTTCCGCATCGCCTTCGCTGGCAGCCACAGCCGCGGCACCATCTTCCGCAACGGCAATCACCTGATCACCGAAGCCATGACCGACGCCTTCGACCGCATCGGCAAGGACATCAACGAATTCTACTTCGGCCGCTTCGACGTGCGCTTCCCCACCATCGAAGACCTCCAGGCCGGCCGCAATTTCACCATCGTCGAGGTCAACGGTGCGGGCGCCGAGGCAACCCACATCTGGGACCGCCGCACGACGCTCAAAGAGGCCTACGTCGCGCTCATGCATCAATACAAGACCTTGTGGGAAACGGGCGCCGAGAACGCCAAGCGCGGCTTCAAGCCAGCGCGCCTCAGGGATTTCCTGCGCGCCTATCGCCATGAAACGCAGCTTTGGGCACAATACCCGCTGACGGAATGATTTGGGACGCCAAGACCCACATGGCCGAAGTCGACGAATTCTCCTACGCCTCGCCCGACGATCCGCGTTTCAAACGCCTCGTCATCCAGCTGGTCGAGCGCATCTCGGGTCAGCCCGAACTGAAACGCATGTATCTGAAGCACCAGAACCATCCGGTGCCCGGCGAGAGCTTTTGGGAAGCAGCCGTTCGCCAGCTGCAGCTCAATGTGCAGATGAACGAAGAGGCGTTGGGCGAGATACCGTCGACAGGCGCCGTCATTGTCGTCGCCAACCATCCCTTCGGGGTGCTTGACGGCCTCGTGATCTGTTGGCTGATCGCTCGCGTGCGCAAGGACTTCAAAGTTCTCACCAACGCGCTCCTCAATCGGGCCGAAGAGATCAAACCCTTCCTGCTGCCGATCGATTTCGAAGAAACGAAGGCCGCGCTCGAAACCAACATTAAGACGCGCGCCGAAGCGAAGGCGTTGCTGGAAAAAGGCGGCTGCCTCGTCATCTTCCCCGGTGGCACGGTCTCGACCACGCCCACCATGCTCGCGCGCACCGCCAAAGATCCGGAATGGAAGACCTTCACCGCTCGCATGATCGTGCAAGGCAAAGCGCCGGTCGTGCCCGTCTTCTTCGCCGGTCAGAACTCGCGCATGTTCCAAATCGCAAGCCACGTCAGCATGACGCTGCGCCTGTCTCTCCTGTTCAAAGAGGTGCATGACCGCATCGGCACCGATATGGTCGTTCGCGTCGGCAAGCGCATCCCATACGAGACGCTGAAAGGCATCAGTGACCGCAAGAAACTGATGGAATTCCTGCGCGAAAGCACCTATGCGCTCGCCCACCAAGTGCCGACAAAGCTAAAGCGTCGCCGCCGCCGCCGCGAGCTTGTCGAGTAGCCTGTCAAGCTGCGCCCGTTCCGCCGCCTTCAATCCCGCTGTGAACTGCCGTTCGTAGTCCAAAGCCAGCGGCACGATCTCGGCATAGACTTCGTGCCCTTGATCGGTCAGGAACAAATGACGCGCGCGCCGGTCGCCCTCGACGGCGCGCTGCTCGATGCGCTGCGTCTCTTTTAGACGCGACACCGCGCGGCTCACCTGCACCTTGTCCATCGCGGTGCGTTCGGTGACTTCAGCCGCAGTCAACCCCGGAAACCGCCCCAACACCGCCATGACGCGCCATTCGGCGATCGTCAATTGAAACCGTTCCTCATAGGACTTCGCGATTCTGCCGCTGACCGTGTTCGACAACACCGACAAGCGATACGGCAGGAAATGCTCCAGAAAGAGCAGCCCCTCGCGCCGCGCTTTCAGAGCTTCAGACGGCATCGGGTTGCTTCTCCGGCGCGGCTGCGGCGAACGCCGGCTGCGCGCGGCAATGCTTGTCGATCCGCACCAGCGTAGGAAACGCGTCGACGGGCACCTTGAACCGATAGGCATTCGCCATCTGCGGCACCAGGCAAATATCCGCCAGCGTAGGCGTATCGCCGTGACAAAACGCGCCCGTCTCCTTCGACGTGCTCACCATTGTCTCAAGCGCGGAGAAGCCGACCGTGATCCAATGCGCATACCACTTGGCCATGATCTCTTCGTCCGAATGACCAAGCGCCTTGAGGTGCGCACGCATGCGCAGATTGTTCACCGGGTGAATATCGCAAGCGATCGCATAGGCGATGTTGCGCACCCGCGCCTTTTCGACGGGATAGCTGGGCAACAGCGGCGGCGCCGGATAGGTCTCGTCGAGATACTCGATGATGGCAAGAGACTGTCCAAGCACGTGCCCATCGACGTCCAAAGCCGGGATGAGTTCTTGCGGATTGACGGCCTTGTACGCTTCGGAATGCTGCTGGCCGCCGTCTTTGATCAAACTGATCGTCGTCCGCTCATACGCGATTCCCTTAAGGTTCAGCGCGATACGAACGCGATAGGCCGCCGATGAATAGGCATAGTCGTAGAGTTTCATTTCGGCCCCTCATAGCGCGTGACCTTCTGGTCGATCGCGCCGAATATGGATTGTCCGTCAGGCAGTTTCATCTCGATGCGCACCCGATCGCCGAAGCGCAGAAAAGGTGTCTCGGGCTTGCCCTTCTCGATCGTCTCCAGCATCCGCCGTTCGGCAACGCACGCGGACCCGCTCGACCGGTCGGAGTTGGACACCGTGCCCGACCCGATGATCGATCCGGCTTCCAGCTCGCGCGTCTTCGCGACATGAGCGATCAGGTCGTGAAACGAAAACGTCATGTCGACCCCGGCGTTTGGTGATCCGAAACGGTGCCCGTTGAGATCGATGAGCAACGGCAGATGAACCTTGCCGTCCTTCCAATGAGACCCAAGCTCGTCCGGCGTCACGGCCACCGGCGAAAACGCCGTCGCGGGTTTCGACTGAAAAAAACCAAACCCCTTCTCCAACTCGCCGGGAATGAGATTGCGCAGACTGACGTCGTTGACCAGCATCAGCAAACGCACATGCACCCGCGCTTGCGTCGGCGTCGACCCCATCGGCACGTCCCCGGTGATCGCGGCCACCTCGCCTTCCATGTCGATGCCCCACGCCTCGTCGGCGGCAAGGATATCGTCTTGAGGCCCGATGAAGCTGTCAGACCCGCCCTGATACATCAGCGGGTCCGTCCAAAATGTCTCGGGCATCTTCGCGCCGCGCGCTTTGCGCACAAGTTCGACATGCGTGACGTAGGCCGACCCGTCGGCCCACTGATAGGCGCGCGGCAACGGCGACGCGCAGTCGCCGGGCCGAAACGAAAAGCTCCCGATCGGCGCGCCGTCGGTAACCTCGCGATACAGCCTCTCAAGACGCGGCGCCGAGCTCTCCCATGTGTCAAGTGCAGCCTGCAGTGTCGGCGCGATCCCGTCGGCCGCGATAGCGCGCGACAAATCTTGCGACACGACGATCAGCCTGCCGTCGCGCCCTTGCTTCAACGAGGCAAGCTTCACCGCGCACCCCGCCAGCTTTCGACATAAGAACGGTCTTCGATCGACTCCGCCTCCGGCGTCGCATCCAGCGCATCGCGCGTATCGATCATCACCGCGACCTCGTCGGTCTCCTTCCGCTCCGACTTCGCGCCCGCCGCAAACGCCTTCGGATGCGGCCCGTGCGTAAAGCCCGCCGGATGGAAGGTGATCATGCCCGCCTTTATATTGTCGCGGCTGAAGAAATTTCCCGCGTGATAGAAAATCACCTCGTCGTAATCGTCGTTGTTATGGAAGAACGGCACCTTCAGCGCGCCCGGATCGCTCTCGATCGGCCGCGGCACGAACGTACAGACGACAAACCGGTCGGCCAGAAACGTCGTATGCACGGACGGCGGCAAGTGATAGCGGTGGCTGACGATCGGCCGGATATCGCGCCAATTCAATTTCACCGGCACAACGGTCCCCTTCCAACCCTGTGCATCAAGCGGGTTGAACGGATAAGTGATCGTCGATATCTGATTGCGCCGCTTCAGCGCCACCTTCCACTCCGTCTCGCTCTGCTGCATCAGGAAGCGATGATTGATCTTGGGCGTTTCCAAAACCGCCGGATCGAACTGCGCATGTTCGCCCAGCATCCCGCGATCGGGCAGCCGGTACGCATTGTCCACCGCTTCGATCATCAAAAGCGTGCAGTCCTCGCGCCGCTCGATGCGCCACATCGTACCGCGCGGCAGGACGATGTAGTCGCCCTCGCTGAACGTCAAATGCCCAAA
Source organism: Alphaproteobacteria bacterium (assembly GCA_016792645.1). Lineage (GTDB taxonomy): Bacteria > Pseudomonadota > Alphaproteobacteria > Micropepsales > Micropepsaceae > SZUA-430. The sequence continues at coordinate 11,645 of JAEUMM010000403.1, forward strand.
GTCGCAAAAGAGATCGCCGGATCCCGAATGCACGAACAGCAATTCGTCACCGTCGCTGTTGCGCGCCAACTCATGCATGTTCTCGGTCAGCCGCCACACGCGAACCTTGACGTGCGCATTGCCGAGCAACGGCTTGGCCGACCACGGCGACGACCCAAACGACGAGAACTTCGTCGTGTCGTATGCGCGCGGCCGAAGCGGTCCGGCGAACGACGACCACGCCGTCGGCATGTGTTTGTGATACATGTGCGTCGCGGGCCCGAAAAAGCCCTCGCGCCCTATCTCGCGCTCAAACGTGCCCTCCGGCAAATCCGCATGCGCCTGCCGCGACGCCTGACCTTCGACGCGCGGGAAGCTTATCCAATTCTTGCTCATGCTTTCAGAACCCCGCGGCGGATCTGGTCGAGCTCGATGGATTCGAACAGCGCCTTGAAATTGCCTTCGCCGAACCCGTTGTTGCCCTTGCGCTGAATGATCTCGAAGAAAATCGGCCCGATCGCGTTCTGCGTAAAGATTTGCAGCAACAACCCGTCATCCGGCCCACCATCGATCAAGATGTGATTGCGCTTCAACCGCGCCAAGTCCTCGCCGTGGTTCGGCACGCGCTTGTCGATGCCTTCGTAATAGGTGTCGATGGTGGATTGGAAAGCGACACCCAACTTCCGCGCCTTCTCGACCGTCTCATAGATATTCTCGGTCCCCAGAGCGATGTGCTGAATCCCCTCGCCCTTGTACTCGGCGAGGTACTCGGCGATCTGCGATTTGTCGTCGGAGCTTTCGTTGATCGGAATGCGAATCTTGCCGCATGGACTTGTCATCGCCCGGCTCTTCAACCCGGTCAGCTTGCCCTCGATGTCGAAATATTTGATCTCGCGGAAGTTGAAGAGCTTCTCGTAAAAGCCCGCCCACTTGTCCATGTTGCCGCGATAGACGTTGTGCGTGACGTGATCGATCTCGGTCAGCCCCACGCCGTCATGCACGAACCCCTTCGTCACATCCGTTGGCACGAAGTCGACCTCATAGATCGAGAGTTCGCCCGGCCCATACCGGTCGACGAAGTAGATCAGACTGCCGCCGATGCCTTCGATCGCCGGAATGTTCAGCTCCATCGGGCCGACCTTGCCCTCATAGGCCTTTGCGCCATTCTTCAGCGCCATCGCATGCGCCTTGCCGGCATCCTTGACGCGGAACGCCATCGCGCAAGCCGACGGGCCATGCGCCCTGGCGAACCGCGCGCCGTGGCTGTCCGGTTCAGCGTTGACGATGAAATTGACGTCGTTCTGGCGGTAGAGCGTGACGTTCTTGGACCGGTGCCGCGCGACCGCGCGGAACCCCAGCGTCTCGAAGTAGCGGCCTAGGGCGGCCGTATCAGGCGCCGTGTACTCGACAAATTCGAACCCGTCGGTACCCATGGGATTGTGGAACAGATCGGTCACGTGGTGGCTCTCCAGGTGTTGATTTCGGCTGATCTCAGGGGCCAACATAGTTTCAAATGAAACCATTATCAACCATTTAGCGCTTCCCTGGCATGATTGAAACGAAGTTACTGCGTCCCCACATGCCCGGCGTTGTCGGCCGTTGTGGACAACGCGCATTTTCGGTCGAGGAGAGACGATCCAAATGTCGAATATTTTCACGCCGCGTACAGGCAACACGGGCAAAGGCGGCCCAACCTTCCCCACCGGCGGCGGCAGCATGCGCGGCCTGATCAGCATCCCGATCATCATCGTCGGCGTCGTCGCGCTCGTCGTGGTTTGGTCGAGCTTCATCCGCATCGACGAGGGCGATGTCGGCGTAAAGCTGCGCTTCGGCCAGGCCGTGGATACGCTGCACCCGGGTCTGCAGTTCCTGGTGCCGTTCGTCGAAACGGTCACCGTGTTCTCGACCCGCACGCAGAAACGCTCGTACCAGAACGTCGCCGCCTATTCGAAAGACATTCAGGAAGCGACCAACCTCGTCTCGGTGAACTACCGCATCGACCCGGCCAAGGCGATCGAAGTCTACTCGCGCTACGGCATCGCTTATGCCGACAGCATCATCGATCCGGTGGTCTTCAAACGCTTCAAGGAAATCTTCGGCAAGTACGATGCGCGCGAGATCGTGAACCTGCGCGACAAGCTGGGCCTTGAGATCGAAAACAACATTCGCGGCAACATGCCCGACGGTATTCTAATCGAAGGCGTGCAGATCGAGAACATCGACTTCTCCGACGACTACGAGAAGGCGATCGAAGGCGCGGCGCAGGCCGAAGCCGCCGTGCGGAAAGCTCGTCAAGAACTTGAACAGAAGAAGGTCGATGCGGAAAAGGTCGTGGTCCAAGCAACCGCCGACGCCACCGCGCGCGTCACCGCCGCCAAGGCCGAAGCCGAAGGCATCCGCCTGAAGGGCGAAGCCGAAGCCGCGGCGTTGCAAGCCAAGTCCGCCGCGCTGCGCGACAACCCCAGCTATGTCGCCCTGACGGCGGCTGAAAAATGGGACGGCAAACTGCCCACCACGTTCGTGCCCGGCTCGACGGTGCCCTTCGTGACGATCCCGCGCGGCAGCGCGCCGTAAGCGCAGACGCCAACTCGAATAACGCGGCCCGCCAACGGCGGGCCGTTTTCGTTTCAGCCCTGCGCGTTGAGCCGGACCAGAATCTCGGCCGCGCTTCGAAGCGTCTCGCGCTCCGCCCGGCTCAAAGCCTCAACTTGCGCCGTCAGCACCTCAAGCCGCCGCTCCCGTCCCGCCTCCAGCAGCGTCTTGCCCTTCGCCGTCGCCGCGATCCGCACCACGCGCCTGTCGCTCCTATCCCCGGCTTTCGTCGCCAAACCGTCGACCTCCAGCTCCGCAACAAGCCGCGACATCGTCGGTGCGCGCACTTGTTCGGCCGCCGCAAGATCCTTCAGCGTCTGCGGCCCGCCGAACACAAGCACCGACAACGCCGAAGACTTCGGTCCCGACAACCCCTGCGCCGCATCGCTCTTGCGCAACCGGCGCAGCAAACGGATCGCCGCCGAATGGACGCGCTCGGCGATCGCGTGAGCCTCGTCCGCCTGCCCGCTTCTTTTTTTCAACAAGCCCCCTTTACATAATTAGTTAGCAAAGCTAACAATATCACATCGCACGGGAGGTTCAAGATGACACTGTCGAAACTCGCGCAAATCGCCCTTTCGACCCGCGACCTGCCCAAGGCCGTCACGTTCTACCGCGACGTTCTGGGCCTGCCGTTGAAGTTCGAGGTGTCAGGCATGGCCTTCTTCGACGCCGGCGGCACAAGTCTGATGATCGGCCCTGCCCACCACCAAGGCGCGCTGCAGAACAACACGTACATCTACTTCGAGGCCGGCGACTGGCACGCCACCGAAACCGCCCTCACCGCCCGCGGCCTCAAATTCGAACGCGAGGCCGAAATCGTGCAGCGCGCCGAGGGCAAAGAACACGTCATCCGCTTCTTCAAAGACCCCGACGGCAACGCGCTGGCCATCATGGGCTGGCGCCCCGCGGCCTAGGTCTCAAGACTTCGTCTTCAGCAGCACCAACTCTTCCGAAGCCGAAGGGTGCAGCGCGACGGTCGCATCGAAGTCACGCTTCGTCGCCTTCATCTTTACCGCAATCGCGACGCACTGGATCATCTCCGCCGCCGCTTCACCCATGACGTGACAGCCGAGCACCCGCTCGCTCGCCCCGTCGACGACGAGCTTCATGAAAATCAACGTGTCGCGGCCCGACATCGTCGCCCGCATCGGCCGAAACCCGGTCTTGTAGATGTCGACCTTGTCGTACTGCGCCCGCGCCGCCTCTTCAGTGAGCCCGACGACGCCCACCTCCGGCGTCCCGAACACCGCCGTCGGAATGTCCGCGTGATCGATCGCAGTCGGCGAGTTGTTGAACACCGTCTCTGCAAACGCCGCCCCTTCGCGGATCGCAACCGGCGTCAGATTCACGCGATCCGTCACGTCGCCGACGGCGTAGATATTCGACTGCGTCGAACGCGAATAGGCATCGACCTGAACCGCCCGCGTCCCCGTCAACTCCACGCCGCAATGCTCAAGCCCCAGCCCGCTGGTATTTGGCCGGCGCCCGACGGCGAACATCACCTCGTCGACCTCTTGCTCCGTTCCGTCGCTCAACCGCACCAGCTTTCGCCCGTTCTGCGGCCGGATCGACACGACATGCGTCTTCAGATGCACGTCGATCCCGCGCTTCTGCAGCTCGTGGCGCATGCGCTCGCGCACCTCGCGATCGAACCCGCGCAAGATCTCATCGCCGCGATGCACCAGCACAGTCCGGCTGCCCAGGCCCTTGAAGATCCCCGCGAACTCGACAGCGATATACCCACCACCGACGATCATCACGCATTTCGGCAATTCAGTGAGATGAAACGCCTCGTTCGACGTAATCCCAAGATCCGCGCCTTCGACCTCCTCAGGGATCCAGGGCCGCCCACCCGTCGCAATCAGAATGTGCTTCGCGGTGAACGTCTTGTCGGCCTTCAGCAGATGCACCGTATGCGGATCGCGCATCACCGCGCGGTCCTCGAAGATCGTCGCACCCGCAACGCCTAGGTTCTTCTTGTAAAGCCCCTCAAGCCGCGCGATCTCGCGATCCTTGTTCGCGATCAACGTCGCCCAATCGAACTTCGCATGCGGTACATGCCAGCCGAACCCGGCGGCATCCTCAAAGTCCTCCGCATAGCGGCTCGCATAGACCATCAACTTCTTGGGCACGCAGCCGCGGATGACGCAGGTTCCGCCGACACGGAATTCCTCCACGACGGCCGCTTTCGCGCCATAGCTCGCAGCCATCCGCGTCGCGCGCACGCCGCCCGATCCGGCGCCGATAGTGATCAGATCGAAGTCATACGTGGCCATGGGTTGCCTTCGTTGCTAGCTTGCCGCTGGACATAACACGAGGCTGAAACCCATGCACACGCTCGCCCGCGTCGCGCTCGTCCCGCTCATCGCCGTCTTCCTCCTGGCTTGCTCGCAAGCCGGCCCCACGACCCCGCCGGAAGGCAGCCCCGAGCGTGAAGCGATCTTCGCGGCCATCAGCGCCGGCCGCGGCCAGGGCGAACTGACCTTCGTGACCAGCCACTTTCTGATGCAAGGAGATTGGGCGTGGCTCACCGCCGCGCCCCAGTCGAAGGACGGCACGCAGCACTACGAGACGGAATCCTGGCTGCTGAACAAGGCGGCCGACGGCTGGAAGGTCGTCGACCAACCCTGCGCCGAAGAAGGTTGCGACCCCAAGCAGGAATTGGCACGGATTCGCGCAGCGCACCCCGAGGCGCCGGCCGGTATCTTCCCGGCCTGGTAGAGAGCGGGGCTCTAGAGCCCCGCCTTCTTGAACAAAGGTTGAAGCGCGGGATCGATCGACGGCGATTCCTTCTTCAGGAACGCGAGCAGCGCCCGCTCGTTCTCGTCGATCGCGCCGTCGCGCAAGATGCGCTCGGCCACCCACTTCGCTTCGTCCGCGTCGACCTGCTCGCGCGACAACCGCACGCGCGTCGCGCGATCTTCCGCCTCCGCATCCTTGCGCGCCTGCGCGACGCCGAACGGATCGAACTCCGCCCACACCTGCGCGACCGGAATGTCTCCGCGGGCAAGCGCATTGCCGACGCCTGAAAGCAATTGCCCGACCGATCCGCGGTCGGAGAGCCACTTCTCGCGTCGCGCCGCCTCGTCCTGGGTGGGCACGAACGGCGTATCCATCGGATTGAGCAGGTGATTGGCGATCGCGCGTACGAAGAAGTCGCGCCACGCGGGATCGTTCTCACCCGCGCCCGTCGCTTCGTTCAGCCCGAACAGCAGCTCCGCCTCGCGACGCGTCACAAGCAAACTGCCGTCGCCTGCCGGCGCGTGCAGAGCCTTGCGCAGTATCGCAACGTCGCCCGCCCCGATCGCCGCGCGCGGCCGGTTGGCCCCGAGCGGCGTGTCGCGCGAGAGCAGAACGCTCTGCCGCACCGACTCCAGAACCAGCGTCACGACGTTGTCCGGGCACGAGCGCGCCCAATGCACGACGTTGAGCACGAGCTCGAGTTCGGTCTTGCGCTCCAGGTGCCCGTCCGCGGCCACGTTCTCGATGAGATAAGCCGCAAGCTCCGGCGTCACATAACCCTTGGGCTCGGTCTGCCAAACGAAATAGTCGGTCAGCGCCTCGACATAGAGCGCCGCGAAGGAATGATCCTTCTGCGAGCAGGCGCGATCGAGCTTGAAGAGAATGTCGGCGTCTTTCCGCGTCACCGACCCCTTCGCATAGATCATCCGCCGCAGCTGCAAGGAGTGCTGGCTCTCGATATGCCCGCTTGCGCGCAGCGTTTCGTCCAGATGCTCGATCCGCAACGGTTGCGTCATGTAAGGCTCCCCTTGGTCTGCGCCGAACTGCAGCCGCCATTATGGAACCGCGCCCGTTAAAATCGCGGGAAAGGGCAAGCTTAAAGCCGTCTGAACACCCACGGTCGACGCCAGGCTCCCGTTGGAATTAGGGACTTTGAAACGTCTGGAACAAGAATAGAACATGTCCCGAAGCGATAGCCACGCCCGCTTAGATCAACTTTCGAAGCCCAGGCGCCGCAGCTGCTCGCGCGGCGCCGCAACCGCATTGAGCGCCTCGCGCATCAGTTCCGCGAAGCGGGCCTCTTCATGCTGGCCGACGCGGTTGTCCGACTCCGTCGGATCGTTCGCCGTGTCGTAGAGATGGTTGCCGGAGAATTTCGCCCACGCCCAAAACGGCAGCGCATCGCCCGCATCCCAGGTCTGGTGAATCACGGGCACGTTGCTTCCGGGCATGCGGCTCAACACAGCGCGGCCGTCTGGCAACGGCAACGCCTGCTCCCGCGACAGAACATGCGTCGGCATCGTCGACCAGCGGTTGGAGAACATCGCCAGCGGCTCATTCTTCGCGTGCGGCGCACGCGCATATTTCCACCGGCCGTCGGTGACGTGAACCTCGCGCCCCCAAACACCCATGAGGACCCACTCGCGGACGGCGTTAGCCGCGCCTTCGATCAGAGGAACCAACGACTTGCCGTGCGTCTGCTGGCGCACGGAAACGTCGAACAGATCGGCGAGCGTCGCGAAGAGATCGACGCTGGTGGTCAGCGCGTCCACCTCGCGACGCGCCTGACCGGGCCACGCGATCATCAGCGGAATCTTGCCCAGCGTGTCGTAGATAGGGGCCGCGGGTTTCCCCCAAATGTCCTTCTCGCCCAGATAGTGGCCGTGATCGGTGCACAAAATGACGGCCGTATCGCGCCACAAATCATGCCGGTCGATCGCATCCAGCACACGGCCAAGCCAAGCATCGATCATCGTGAGCTTGCCGCCGTATTGCGCCCGCACCTGTCGGGCCTGGTCCTGGCTCAGCACGCCTTTGGCGACCGCGTCGCGCATATATGGCGGCCAAATCAGATGCGCACCTCCGCCCCAGCTGGGATCGTACATCGAGGCGTAGGGCTCGGGTGTGTCGAAGGGCTCGTGCGGATCGAACTCGTCGACGAACAGCATGAAGCGCTTGTGATGGCCCGCATTTTCATCGAGCCATCGCGCGGCCGAAGCCATCGTGCGCGGCCCCGGAAAGTCCGCCTCCCCCCGAAACCAGCCGCGCGAATCGTCATAAGGAATGTGCGTCCGTCCAAAGAGCGGCGCGCCCACCCAACTTGGATCGCGCCGGGTCTTCCACGGATCGCCCTCGTGCCCGCGCTGATAGTCCCAGGCGGTGAAGTCGACGTGATAGTTCTCCCCGCCCGTCTCGAACAAATGCGGATGGTCAGAGATCAACTGGGTCACCACGCCCGCCTTGCGCAGCGGATAGGTGATTGCATCCTCCCAAATCTCCACCGACCCCCAAGCCCGCCACAGAAAGTCCCAGGCGCCGCATAGAATGTCGTGCCGCGCCGGCATGCACGGCAGCGACCCCGCATAGTGTTTGGTGAACTTCAAGGCGCGCGCCGCCAGTCGATCCAGATTCGGTGTCGCAAACTCCCGGCCGCCATAGGCGCCGATCATGTGTCGATTCAAGCTGTCGAGCAGAATGACGATGGCGTTGGCGGGGCGTGTCACGTGAGTCCTCCCAATCCCGTAGGTGAACATACCACTGGGGAACCCGTGGACAGAAGGGCGCAATCGCAACCATTTACACAAGTCAGCAACGAACGCACGACGCCGCGCAGGCGTGGCAATTCATACTGTCCCCGAATTATTCAGCGGCGAGCACGCCAAGGCGCAAGTCCGAGACTGTGGAACCGAAAACAACTGATGGGCGCGCGTCCACGCGGCTGTTCGCGAATCTCGCCCTCTTAATTCCGGCCACGCCACGCCCTATAATGCGGTCTTGGAAGGGGGCGACAAGCGATGACAGGCCACGCTGCAAGCACCGGCGACCGCGTACGGTCATTGAAGCCACTGCTGATGTGGACGCTTGCCGCAATCGCCGTCGCCTTCGCGCTCTACCTGATTGCCGGCCGTATCGAGCGCATGATCGCCCGCTGGCCGCACGCCGGCCAATCGGCGGTGTCGCCCGGTCATTGCGCAGCGTTCATCGACTTGGCCAAGGCGACCTATGGAGACGCCTGGAAGGCCAGGCTCGATCCCGGCGACGCGACTTGTGCCATCGAAGTGCAAGAAGCGTGGGAACAGCAACGAATCTCCCGCGAGACAGCCGCCGATCTCAATTCGCAATCCGCAGAACCGGTGGTCGCGGATTCGCCACCGCCGCCTGCACCCTCGCCCGCACAGACGGGCGTTCGTTCCGAGACGTATTGCCTCAACGTCATCTCGCTCGCCAAAGCGAAGCACGGCGCCGACTGGGTGTCGAAGCTGGATCCAGCCGAACGCGCGGCGTGCGCTCAACCCTGAGAGAAGATCGCGCCGTCGCGCACGCATTGCGCTTGACCCGTCGAAGCCGAGGTGTCGATTCAAATTTCTCTGTGCGCAATTGCATTTCGTTCCACGCTCATATGAATGCCGCAGCGCACTGAATCAGCCGCCGCTGCCGCGCGTTGCATAAAACAGTTCGCGCACTACACGAGATGGTCGTTTTGTGAATCGCAGTACACGTTCCGCTTGGCAGACAAGCGCGAAACTCGCGCGTACATTGATTCGCAAGAGCTTCGGCTCACAAAACGATTCTTAAACGGGTTGGTGGTGGTTGTGCGTATGGTGATCGGCAAGATCGCCAGTGCGGGAGCATTGGCGCAAGAATTTCACGGGGCAGCGGCGAAAGACCTAAAGCGCAGGTTGCGTTTCTCGGCAGCCCTCCTCGCCCTGACACCAATGGCAATCCTCACTGCCGCAAACGCCAGTGCCGATGCGCCGGGCTCCGCCGATGCGCCGCCGGCGCAAACGGCGCCGGCACAGGGCGCGCCGAAAAACACCGTCCCGTCAAAGGACGCGCCGCCGATCGAAGTCCCGCCGCAACCCGCGCCGGTGCCCGCGAACGATGCAAACGCACCCGCCGACGCCGTCGAACCTCAGGCGACCGGCAACGATGGTGAGCGCGTGGAGAAGGTCGTCGTCACGGCGACCCGTCGCGAAACCGTCCTTCAGAAAACGCCGGTCGCCATCACGGTCGTCGGCGAAAAGACGCTGAAGGCGGCGCAGGTCGAGAACATCGAAGATCTGGTCTCGGTGGTGCCCTCGCTGCAGGTCACCAACAACGGCAACCCGACGGGTTACACCGCACGCATCCGCGGCGTCGGCACGCAGGGCGACAACCCTGGCCTTGAAGCTGCGGTCGGCACGTTCATCGACGGCGTCTATCGAAACCGCGCCAGCGTCGCGATGGGCGACTTGGGCGAACTCGAGCGGGTCGAAGTGTTGCGCGGACCGCAGGGCACATTGTTCGGCCGCAACACCTCCGCCGGCATCCTCAGCATCATCACCAAGAAACCGTCCCTCACCGACGACGCGTTCCAAGCCGAAGCGACCGTCGGTTCGTTCGACCAGCTGATCGGCAAAGGCATGGCGAACTTTGTGCTGGCTGAGGACGAGTTCGCGCTGCGCTTCTTCGGCACCCGGCATGAGCAGGAAGGCTATATCGACGTCAATCCCGGCCGTCCGGATGCCTATGACGGCAATTCGAAGCGCTACTACAATCTGAAGGGCCAGGCGCTCTGGCAGGCGACGCCCAACGCCGAACTCCGCATCATCGTCGACTACGCCGACCGGCAGGACGACTGCTGCTCTGCGGCGACCGTCTTTCCGGGCAGCTTCGGTCGGGCCCCGACGGTAACGTTCCCCGACACGTCGGGCCCCGCGATCATCAACGCGATCGAGTCGCCGCTGACCGGCAAATCGATCACCAACCAAGTCGACGCGCAGGTCGCCTTCGGCAATCGCCCGACCAACAGCGACACCGAAGACAAAGGCGTCTCGGGCGAGTTGAATTGGAACCTTGCCGGCGCAAAGTTGACCACGATCACCGCCATGCGCAATTGGCAGTCGTCGTATGGCCAGGATCCGGACTTCTCGGGCGCCGACATCGTCTACATCCCCGGCGACGGCAGCAACTTCAACGAGTTCGAGACCTTCACCCACGAAACGCGCATCACGGGTGAAGCGGGCTGGGTCAACTGGCTGTTCGGCGTCTACTATGCGGATGAAGACCTCACCCGCAATTCCGTCATCCGCTTCGGGACCGAGCAGGAAACATTCTTCAGCCTGCACCGCGTCGGCGACAGCGCGGCCTCCTTCCGCGGCGCGCTCAACGCTTTCTATGCGCACGACGTGGGCATCCCGGTGTTCACCGGCAACCTTGGCGACGACGACCATTATGAACAGAACGCCGAGAACTTTGCGATCTTCACGCACAACGTCTTCCATCTCGACGAGGCCGTCGATCTGATCGCCGGCTTGCGCTGGACGACGGAAACCAAGACGTTCGACGCCGTCTATCGGACCGCCGGCAACGGCGGCTGCGACAGCGTCGAAGCGCAATATGGCCTCGATCCCGTGTCGCATGTCGGCGCGGACTTCGGCGCCGCCTCGACGCAGGCGCGCATCGCCTCGCTCGCGTGCCTGCCCTATGCGCGCACGGCGCTCGACGTTCTGACCGCGACCACGCCGCACCACCAAGAACGTACGGAAGACGAGTTCTCCGGCGTCGCCACGCTCGCCTGGGAGATGGCGGCGAACCTGAACTCCTACGCGACCTACTCGCGCGGTCACAAAGCCGGCGGCTTCAACCTCGACCGCGCCTTCTCCGACGCGCAGGGTTCGATCATCTCGCCGGTGATCTATGACGGCGTTGTGCCGCCGGTTCAGACAGTTCGCGCGCCCGACACCAGCTTTGCGGCCGAATTCGTCGACGCGTTCGAAGTGGGGCTCAAAGCCTCCTTCGACGACAGCTTCTTCGTCAACACGGCCGTCTTCTATCAGGAGTTCGAGAACTTTCAGCTGAACACGTTTACCGGCATCTCGTTCATCGTCACCTCCGTGCCCGAAGTGATCAGCCAAGGCGTGGAAGTTGAGACCTTCTGGGCGACGCCGATCAAGGGCCTGACCACGAACTTCGCGGCGCAGTACACCGACGCGCACTACGGCGACGTCGGCGCGCTCACCGAGCCCGGCTCGTTCCTGGCGCGCAATCCCGGCCTCTTCCTCCTCGACAACGAGGCGCAACTGACCCACGCGCCCGAATGGACGCTGACCGGCGCCATCGACTACAGCACGCCGTTCATCGAAACCTTCACCGCGCGCGTCCACCTCGACGCACGTTGGCAGAGCGAGATGAACACCGGCTCCAACCTCGACCCGCGCAAGGTGCAGGACGCGTTCGCCGTCGTCGGCCTGAAGGTCGGCGTCTACGGCGAGGGCGAATGGATCGGGCTGGAATTCTTCGCCCGCAATCTGTTCGACGAGCGCTACATCAACACCGCAATCGATTCGCCCTTCCAAGGCTCGGCCGTATCGCCGACCTCCGCCGCGACCAGCACCGTCGACGCCTTCTTGGGCGAGCCGCGCATGATCGGAGCGACGTTGCGGATCAAACATTGACGCCTTCAACCGGGAACCGGTGCGCCGATCCGCGCACCGGCAGACAATGCGATGGGTCGAACTGGATGGGCTGCACCCGGCTCGCCTGCAGTCGATGCAGAGCGCGAAGGTCTGCTATAATGCCGCGCATAACGCCGCTGCCGGGCGAATGTCGGAGGCCATGAAGCTTCATCAGGCGATTGTTGCGGTTTTGAGTTTGACCCTCAGCGCGATGCCCGTCGCCGCCGCCGAGCTTTGCGTCGCCAAAATCGCGCCGCCCGGCTTCACCGCCGCCGTCGCCGCCGAACGCGCGCCGCCCGTCTTCCCGCAAACCGACGCCGACGACGAAAGCGAAGGCTGGGTGCGCCTGGGCTTCACGATCACGGCCGCCGGCGAAACCAAAGACGTCGCCGTCCTCGATCAAGTGGGCTCGCGCAGCATGATCAAGGCCGCGCGCCAAGCCGTCACGCGCTGGACCTACAAGCCCGCAACGCAAGACGGCCAGGCGGTCGAGCAATACGGCAACGCCGCCGAGATCCTCTACCGCGCGGGCCATGTCGGCAACACGCTCGTCCACGACAACGTCGTCGTGAAATACGACGAAGGCCGCGCGCTGGTCGCCGCCGGCAAATACGCCGAAGGCGTCGCCGTCCTCGAACAGGCCTTCACGCTTCCGCTCACGCTTTACGAACAGGCCAAGCTTTCCTTCGCCCTCGCCTTCGCACATGAAAAGTCGAAGGATCTGCCCCGCGCGCTCGGCCACATCCGCCACGCCGTGATCGAAGGCGGCACCTTCCTCGAAAAAGCGGTCGTGCCCTCCGCCCAGCGCATGCGCCTCCGGCTCGAAGTCGCAAACGGCAACTATCAATACGCCGCCTGCGCGGCCCCCCTGCCGGCAACGGACACTTTCGACCCGACCGGCGCCGACCGCAAAGAAACGATGCGCATCGTCGAGGAAGCGATGAAGAAACTCGCCAGCCCCGAACCGCTCGTCGTCGACGCGACGCTCACCGCCAAGCCCGGCAAAGACGGCGGCGGCATTTGGGAACACCCGCTCTCGCGCCGCAAATTCCGCTTCGCCTCGTTTTCCGGCCAAGTGCAGGAATTCGAACTCAGCTGCGTCAAACAACAAACCCAAAGCCGCGTCGACGCCGCCGCGGAGTGGACTGTCCCCGCCAACGCCGGCCCCTGCACCCTGCGCGTCTCCGGCGAAGCCCGAACGACCCTCAAGCTCGTCGAAGAATGGTAACCCGCGAACCCGCAACGCCCACAACCTGAAGGCGGTGCCGAAACCGAACGCTATCCGATCCGTCACACCGTCACATCGGCTGATTTGAGCCAAAACTGGCGTCACGCGATCCATCACATGCCGTCACATGTGACGGCACGGCCGCGGTCGAAACGCGCGCGAACCCGCCGAAACCACGCCCAATTATCAAGTCGCAGCGCACCCCGACAGAGCGCGAAATACGACCGAGAACATAACAGAAACAGACCTGAAAGTCACCCGAAATCCGGCTGCCGGCAGACCCACGCCGCGCCGCCGACACGCGCAATTCTCACCCGGAGAGCGCGGCGAGGAGGGCAGCCTCCATCATGTCCCCGTATTCTTCCAACCCACCGCACCGCCCGGCGCCCACCAGCACCCCACTTGAGCCGAAGGTCCGCGTACCGCCGGAAAGTGCGGCGGCGCCGGTCCCGGCGGGCGGGCATGGCGCTTGCAGTGCCCCGTATGGGGACGTTCGCGCGTCCTCTTTTGGTGCGAGACGGGCGATGCGCGACGGCTATGAACTCGACGAATTGATCGCAAAGCTCCTGCCGATCGCCGAGGCGACAAGCGCGCAGCTCGACGGCCTTTCGGGCGTAAACTTCGATCGCGAGCTGAGCAAGATCCTGGCGACGACCGATGTCGTCTTGGCGCTTTATCCCGACACGAACAAGCCGAACGGGATGGCCTTCCAACTCATCAAGGGCGCACGCGTCATGATGCTGGTTCTCGCCCGCAAGCGTGAATCGCGCGCCCTCCGCTTCGGCGGCCTCCTCTGCCGCAACGAGACGGAAGCGATCACCTACCAACGAACGTTCGGCGACAGCGCCACGACGCACTAGAGCGCCGGCGCGGGTTCATGCCTTGCACACAGCGCCGCGACTTCTCAGCACCCCTAACGCCACCTGAACGAGAAGGTGCGAATTCCACGCGACAACCGCAGAGCGCCGCGCCCGGCTCTCGGCATGTCTCGCAATGACGCAACGCGCCACGCGCACGCCTTAAGACGCCCACCACCTGCGCCCGCGCACCATCGCAACTTCGGTCGAAAGCGGAACGATGGGCGACATGCACGACTTCAAGCCGCAGCAATCGCACACCAACCTGCGCCTTGGCGTTGTGACGTTCGTCGTGGCGACGGCCGCGCTCATCGTCGGGCCCGACATCGCCGCCTCGATGATGGACGAGGCCATGCCGGTCCCGCCGCGCCAACACTTGATCTCGGCCCATCCAGATACGGATACAGCCGCGCCGGACATCGAACGCGACGTGGACCTCCCGTTCGGCGTCGCCGACAAAGACTGCCGCGACTTCGCCTCGCAATCGCAAGCTCAGGACTTCATGGACCAAAGCGACGGCGACCCCCACCGCCTGGACGGCGACAACGACGGCGCCGCTTGCGAGCGCTTGCGTTAGGGCGGAGCCGTTTTGCCGCACCCATGCAACCCGCCGGAACCGGCGCGCGTTTCACACCCGCACAACGTCGCCGGCATTGGGCCGAGATCCGACGCAGTGACAGAACATCGAGAGACAAATCATGTTGAAAACGACATTCCTCGCGTCGTCGGCCGTCGCCGTCCTGCTGCTAGCCACGGCTTGCGGGCCGACGGAACAGAAGCAATCGCAATCGCAAGAAACCCAGGCCACCGACTTGGCCGCGAAAGAAGCGCCCACAACCGCGGAACAGGCCACGGCCGAAGCCGGCAATGAAGTCGAACAAGCCGCCGGCCCCGCGGTCGCGATCACGCAGGAAGAAATCGCCGCCGGCCTCAACGGGAAAGACGTCCCCAGCCCCGCGACGACGCTCTCCACCGCGGCGGTCAAAACCCCGGCAGGCGAAGCACTGGGCGAAGTCCGCTCCGTCGTCGTCGGTCCGGACGGCAAGGCCACGGCCGTGATCGTCGAAGTCGGCGGCTTCCTCAACGTCGGCGAACGCGGCGTCTCGATCGACGCGGCGAAGTTCACCTACTTGAAGGACCGCAACATCCTGGTCGTCGCGGTCACCAAGGCCGACGTCGAACAAATGCCGGCCGTCCCCGCCACGAACTAACACACCAGCCTACCAAGAACACCCAAAGGGCGCCGGCTCACACCGGCGCCCTTTTGGCGCGCCGGCAACGTCAGAAAAACTGCTTCGTCGAAGATTGGTGGGTGATGCAGGGATCGAACCTGCGACCCGCTGATTAAGAGTCAGCTGCTCTACCAACTGAGCTAATCACCCGTCCGGCCCGATAGGCGCGGCCTCGCGCGGTGGGAGGTCATGCCCGGTGCGGAGAGGGCG
>JAEUMM010000417.1 GCA_016792645.1 Alphaproteobacteria bacterium
TACGCCGGCGGCACGCATTTGCCCGACATCACCGTCGTCATGCCGGTGTTCATGGACGCGGAGAAACACCCCGCCTTCTTCGTCGCCGCGCGCGGCCACCATGCCGACATCGGCGGCATCTCGCCGGGATCCATGCCCCCCAACTCGACCAACGTTAATGAGGAAGGCGTCCTCTTCAACGGCGACCGCATCATGAGCGACGCACGCTTCGACGAACCGGCCGTGCGCAAAATCTTAGGCTCCGGCCGCTACCCCGCCCGCAACCCGACGCAAAACATCGCCGACCTGAAAGCCCAAATCGCCGCCTGCGTGAAGGGCGCCGAAGAACTGAAAAAACTCTGCGACGAACAGACTCGCGACGTGGTCATCGCCTATATGGGCCACGTCCAAGACAACGCGGAGGAACAAGTTCGTCGCGTGATCGGCGCACTCGACGACGGCGCGTTCGAGCACGAGATGGACGACGGCGCGAAAATCAAAGTCCGCATCACCGTCGACCGCAAAGCCCGCAGCGCCACCGTCGACTTCACTGGCACCAGCGACCAACGCCCGACCAACTTCAACGCCCCCCGCTCCGTCACGACCGCGGCGGTGCTCTACGTCTTCCGCTGCCTCATCGACACCGACATCCCGTTAAACGCCGGCTGCCTGCGCCCGCTCAGCATCATCGTGCCGGAAAAGTCGCTGCTGAACCCGAGCTACCCCGCCGCCGTTGTAGCTGGCAACGTCGAGACCAGCCAAGCGGTCACCGACACCCTCTTCGGCGGCCTCGGCGTCATGGCCGCATGCCAAGGCACGATGAACAACTTCACCTTCGGCAACGCGCGCCACCAATACTACGAGACCATCTGCGGCGGCGCAGGCGCGGGCCCAACCTTCGATGGCGCAAGCGCCGTCCACACGCACATGACGAACTCGCGCCTCACCGACCCCGAAGTGCTGGAGTGGCGCTACCCCGTCCTCGTCCGCAAATTCGAAGTCCGCGCGCACTCCGGCGGCGCGGGCGCACGCACCGGCGGCGACGGCGCCATCCGCGAAATCGAATTCCGCCAGGCGATGGAGGCCGGCATCCTCTCCACCCGCCGCCGCACCGCGCCCTTCGGCATCAAAGGCGGCGGCGACGCCAAACGCGGCCGCAACGCGATCAGGCGAACGAACGGCAAAGTTGAAGAACTGGTCGGCTGCGCGGTCGCAGCTGTCGAACCCGGCGATGTTTTTGTCATTGAAACCCCGGGCGGCGGGGGTTACGGCAGTACCAACAAACGCTAAGGCCTTGCATGTCCGCCACGCCTCCCATGATCGTCGAACTCTTCGTCGGCACGCTGACGCGGTATTACTCCACCGATTGGCAGGACGGCCGCACACGCGCGGGCTTCCCATCGCCCTTCGGTAACAAGGTTACGCCGCACGCCGTGACGGATCCGGTCGAACTCCAAGGCGCGATCGCCGAATGGCGCGACAACGCGTCCCTGAAACTTGAAGCGCACCTCAAACAGCCGCTGAACTGGCAGGAAGGCATGCTGCCGCCCTACTTCGTCGGCGAACTCGGCCTCGCGGGTTACGGCGGCGCGATCTTGCTTGCCGCGTATACGAACCACGCCCACCTGCCGCGCCCCGTGATGTTCATGCAAACCTGGGCGGGCGACCCCGCGATCGAAGCCTCGATGAAGGCCGAAAAGAAAGACGCGCTGTGGGAGGTGATGAACTGCGGCATCTGGTTTCCCGATGAGTTCGCCTTCGGCATCGGCCTCAAAGACCCCTCCGGTACGCCGCTCAAAGCCGGCTCGATCGAACTTCTGTGGAAGGCGCTCGAATACCTCAACGAAACCAACTGGGGCGCCAGCGCCGACGATATTGCAACCTGGCGCACGCGCGACCTCGGCGACGGCGACTCCTTCGAGTCGCAAGCTCAATTCGGCTTTGCCGTCTTCCACGAATCCTGTCGCCTCGCCCGCGAAAACCGCCTGCCGATGAAGCTGCATTACTGACGCTTGGCTATTGACCCCGCCCGCGGCGCGGCCATGTTGAGCCGCACCATCTAAGGGGTTTCGAATGCCGTGGATCTATTTGATCGTGGCCGGTCTTGCCGAAATCGTCTGGGCGACCACCATGAAGTACACGGAAGGCTTCACCAAAGTCGGCTGGTCGGCCGCAACGCTCGCCGCCATGAGCGTGAGCATCTATTTCCTGTCGCTCGCGCTCAAAGACCTGCCGATGAGCACGGCCTACGCCGTCTGGGTCGGCATCGGCGCGGTGGGCGTAGCGATCATCGGCATGACGTTTCTGGGCGAGACAGCCTCGCTCCCGAAGATTCTGTTCTTGAGCATGATCGTCGCCGGCATCATCGGGCTGAAGCTGGCGACCTGAGAGGATGACCACATGACCACCACCGTTCTCATCACCGGCGCCAACCGCGGCCTGGGCCTTGAGTTCACCCACCAATACGCAGCCGAAGGCGCCCGCGTCCTCGCCTGCGCCAGACATCCCGGCGAAGCCAAGGCCTTGCTCGATTTCGCCGCCGCGTCGAAAGGCAAGGTCACGGTCCACCCGCTCGACGTCGCCTCCGACGCTTCGGTCGCGCACCTGGCGAGCGACATCGGCGCCGAGCCCATCGACATCCTGATCAACAACGCCGGCGTCTACGGCGGCGACCACCAGCGCCTGGGCGACATCGACTACGAGACCTGGATCAGAACGATGAGCGTCAACGCGCTTGGCCCCGTCCGCGTGATCGAAACGCTGCGCGGCAACTTGGTGAAAGGCCGCGATAAGAAAGTGATCGCGATCACATCCGCCATGGGCTCGAACACCCGCCACGACGGCGCGGCGCTGATCTATCGCTCGTCGAAGGCAGCATTGAACAACGCCATGCGCGGCCTCTCGATCGCCCTCAAAGCCGACGGCATCATCGTCGTGCCGATGCACCCCGGCTGGGTGCAAACCGACATGGGTGGCGCATCTGCACCACTCACCCCAAAACAGTCGATCGCCGAAATGCGGCGGGTCATTTCCGGGCTTTCGCCCTCAGATAGCGGCCGCTATCTTAACTATGATGGAACGGAAATTGATTGGTA
Organism: Alphaproteobacteria bacterium; assembly: GCA_016792645.1. Classification (GTDB taxonomy): domain Bacteria; phylum Pseudomonadota; class Alphaproteobacteria; order Micropepsales; family Micropepsaceae; genus SZUA-430. Next base: position 3,075 of record JAEUMM010000417.1, read on the forward strand.
GATCAAAGCGTTAGAATCGCAACCTCACGCAAATGCTGCACTGCCATAACGAATTAGCCTTCCGCATGCGACATATTGTGCCATAATTAAGGCACCCTGACAGGGAAGGAGACAAGCTCATGGCAGAGCAGCTCAGTCTGATCACGACAGGGGTCGTCTTCGCGTTTCTGGGAGCCATCATCATCGGCCTGCTGTAGTAGACGCGACGCGCACGACGCGGGGAAATTCTGAAAGGGCCGGCGGTCACAATCGCCGGCCCTTTCTCTTATCCAGCGAGGATCACACTAACCCTAACCGTCACAACCTAAAGTCGCGACGCTCCAGGACGCTCGCCTCACGCCGGAAAACGCGCCGCATATGTCTCAAGCGGCAATTTGAGTCCGTTCGTGAGGTAGGAAACGGTCCGATAAAACCCGGCCAGCAGAATGAGTTCGAGGATCTGCTCCGCCGAAAACTCTGCCGCCAGCGCCGCCCACAAATCATCCCCGATCGCGACGCTCTCATGCAGCGCATCGGCCATCCGCACGATCAAAGCCTCCCGCGCGGACCAACCCTCGGCCCCCGGCGCGACCGTCGCCGCGATCTCCTGCTTCGTAAACCCGACGCGCTCCGCAAACAGCGCGACGTGCACGCCCCACTCATATTCAGACCCACAGCGCGCCGTGGTGCGATGGATCATGACCTCGCGATCGCGCATCGGCAGCGGCCCCTTATCCAGCAACCCCGCCGCCATGAATTTCGAAAACGCCCGCTCGCTCCGCGCCAGCGTCGTGAACAAGACGAGCGGCGGAACGCCCGGCGGCATCAACCGCTCAAACGTCTGCTGCACCAGATCTGAAAACGGCGGTTGAGCGGGTTCGATCCGCGCGGTCATGACACTCTCCATCGTTGCTACAATAAATGTAGCATCGCGCCGCTTGTCATGCTACAAAAAATGTAGCAACCTGCCCGAACATGACCAGCACCCCACGTCCCGGCAAGCCCGTACGCGGCTCAAAAACCGGCCGCCCTATCATGGCCCTACTCGATCTCTTGGGGCGACGCTGGCAACTGCGCGTCATCTGGGAACTAAGCCGCAAACCCCTAAACTTCCGCGACCTTCGCGCAGCCTGCAGCGACATCAGCCCCACAATCCTAAACACCCGTCTCACCGAACTCCGCGAAGCCGACATCGTCACGCTGACCGACGACGGCTACACGCTCACCACGGAAGGCAAGAACTTGCTAGCCGAATTCATGGGCCTACACGACTGGGCCGAACGCTGGGCGAAGCGCCGCTAGCAACAAACCTAAGCTGTAGAACTTAGGCTGCCGCTGCTTTCCCCGGCACATACGCAAGGACCGGCGCCAACCACCGCTCAGCCTCCGCCAACGTCATCCCCTTGCGCTTCGCATAATCCTCGACCTGATCGCGATCGATGCGGCCGACGCCGAAGTAAACCGCGTCCGGATGGCTAAAGTAGAACCCACTCACCGACGACCCCGGCATCATCGCGAAACTCTCGGTCAGCTCCATCCCCGCATTCGCCGGCGCATCGAGGATGCGGAACAGCGTCGCCTTCTCCGTATGATCGGGTTGCGCCGGATAGCCGGGCGCGGGACGAATGCCGCGATACTTCTCGGCGATGAGATCTGCGTTGCTCAAATTCTCGCCGCGCGCATAACCCCAAAGCTCACGCCGCACGCGCTCATGCGTGTATTCGGCCAAAGCCTCGGCCAACCGGTCGCCCAGCGCTTTGAACAAAATCCCGTCGTAGTCGTCGTTCGCCTGCTTGAACAAACGGCTCCGCTCGATCTCACCATGCCCGGCAGTCACCGCGAAAGCGCCCATGTAATCCCCGACGCCCGTCTCCTTCGGCGCCACGAAATCGGCGAGCGCCAAATTGGGCCGTCCGTCGTCGCGCCGCATCTGCTGGCGCAGCGTGTGCAGCGTATCGAGAACCTTGGTCCGCTCCGGATCCGCATAAAGCTCGATATCATCGAACCCGATCGAATTCGCCGGCCAGAACCCGACGACCGCGCGCGCCTTCAACCACGCCTCGTCGATCAACTTGGCCAGCATCTTCTGCGCATCCGCATGCAGCGCCCGTGCCGTCGGTCCAAACTTATCGTCCTCAAGAATCATCGGATACGATCCGACCAACTCCCACGTGCGAAAGAACGGCGTCCAGTCGATGTATTTCGAAACGGCACGCAGATCGATCTTGTCGAACGCACGAACGCCGAAGAATCGCGGCACCGGCGGCGCATAGGCCTTCCAGTCCACCTTCATCCGGTTCGCCCGCGCTTCGCCGATCGGCAAGCGCCGCTCAGCCGTCTTACCGCGCGAAAACGACGCCACGACCTTCGCATACTCCGCCCGCGTCGCATCGATGAACGCCCCGCGATTGTCCTTCGACAACAGGCTCGACGCCACGCTCACCGCGCGGCTGGCGTCCGCCACATAAACCGTCGCGCCCTTCGAATAATTCGGCTCGATCTTGACCGCCGTATGCACCTTCGACGTCGTCGCGCCGCCGATCATCAGCGGAATCTCAAACCCCGCGCGTTCCATCTCCGCCGCCACATGGCACATCTCGTCGAGCGACGGCGTGATCAACCCGGACAGGCCGATGATGTCCGCCTTCTCCGCAATCGCCGCCTCGATGATCTTCGCCGCCGGCACCATCACGCCAAGATCGACGACGTCGTAATTGTTGCACTGAAGCACAACGCCCACGATGTTCTTGCCGATGTCGTGCACGTCGCCCTTTACCGTCGCCATGACGATCTTGCCCGCCGGCTCATGCGCGCGGCCCGAGGCCAAGCGCTCCTCCTCCATGTACGGAATAAGATGCGCGACAGCCTTCTTCATCACGCGCGCCGACTTCACCACCTGCGGCAGGAACATCTTGCCCGCACCGAACAGATCGCCGACGACGTTCATGCCCGCCATCAAAGGCCCTTCGATAACATCGAGCGGCCGGCTCGCCTTCAACCGCGCCTCTTCCGCATCGGCCACGACAAACTCGTCGATCCCGTGCACAAGCGCATGCTTGATCCGCTCCTCGACGGGTGCGGAGCGCCATTCAAGCGTCGCCTCAGCCTTCGCCTCGCCGGAACCCTTGTACTTGTCGGCGATCGCCAGCAACCGCTCGGTCGCATCGTCGCGCCGGTTCAGCAGCACGTCCTCGACGGCGTCGCGCAGCTCGGCTGGAATATTCTCATAAACCGTCAACTGCCCCGCATTGACGATGCCCATGTCCATGCCGTTGCGGATGGCGTGATACAGGAACGCCGAGTGCATCGCCTCGCGCACCGGCTCGTTCCCGCGGAACGAGAACGAGATATTCGACACCCCGCCCGACACATGCGCATGCGGCAGCCCCGCCTTAATCCGCCCGGTCGCATCGATGAACGCGTTGCCGTAATCGTTGTGTTCCTCGATCCCCGTCGCCACCGCAAAGATGTTCGGGTCGAAGATGATGTCTTCCGGCGGAAACCCCAGCCGCTCGACCAAGATGTCGTAGGAGCGTTTGCAGATCTCGAACTTGCGCGCCGCCGTGTCGGCCTGCCCCTTCTCGTCGAACGCCATGACGACGACAGCCGCGCCATAACGCCGGCACTTCTCCGCATGCGCGATGAAGGACTCTTCGCCCTCCTTCAAGCTGATCGAATTCACGACCGGCTTGCCCTGCACGCACTTCAACCCCGCCTCGATCACCGACCATTTCGACGAGTCGATCATCACCGGCACGCGCGCAATATCGGGCTCAGCCTGGATCAGGTTGAGAAAGCGCACCATCGCCTTCTCGCTGTCCAACAAGCCTTCGTCCATGTTGATGTCGATGATCTGCGCGCCGTTCTCGACCTGGTCCTTCGCCACGTCCAGCGCCGCGTCGTACTTCCCGTCGGTGATCAGCTTGCGAAACTTCGCCGACCCCGTGACGTTCGTCCGCTCGCC
>JAEUMM010000448.1 GCA_016792645.1 Alphaproteobacteria bacterium
CGGTCCGTAACCGACACGCGCAAGTAAGTGATCTGGCGGCCGAATGGGTCGTGCATAACCGGGAACTTAGCAGTCATGGCCCCTCAGTCCAGTGCTTGGGTCGCAACGAACGCGGAATCGTGGCTAACTTCCGCCGGGAAACGCCAACGAGAAATCACATGACGAAGCGCAAAATCCTCGCCATCGATCAGGGAACGACCTCCAGCCGCGCCATCCTGTTCGACGTCAAGGGAACACCCCTTAAAACCGCGCAAGCCGAACACCGCCAATTCTATCCCCAGGACGGTTGGGTCGAACACGACCCGGAGGAAATCTGGCAAGCGACAATGAAGGTCGTCCGCGACGCACTCGCAGGCGCAACCACCAGCGACGTCGCCGCCATCGGCATCACCAACCAACGCGAAACCACTGTGCTGTGGGATCGCAAAACCGGCAAAGCCGTCCACCCCGCGATCGTCTGGCAAGACCGCCGCACCGCTGCCCTCTGCGCGCGCCTGAAGAACGAAGGCCGCGAAGAAATGGTGACGGCCAAAACCGGCCTCCTCCTCGACCCCTATTTCTCCGGCACCAAACTCGCCTGGCTCCTCGACAACGTCGCCGGCGCGCGCACGAGAGCGGAGAAAGGCGAACTCGCGTTCGGTACGATCGACAGCTGGCTCGTCTACCGCCTCACCGGCGGCAAGGTCCACGCCACCGACGCGACCAACGCCTCGCGCACCCTCCTCTACGACATCGTCCAAGGCCGCTGGGACGGCGAGATCCTCGACCTCTTGAACATCCCGGTTCAAGTCTTGCCCGAAGTCCGCGACTCCGCCGCAAGCTACGGCGAAACCGATCCCACACTCTTCGGCGCGGCGATCCCGATCACCGGCATCGCCGGCGATCAACAAGCCGCAACCGTCGGCCAAGCCTGCCTCAAGGAAGGCTTGATGAAGTCGACCTACGGCACCGGCTGTTTCGCCCTCGTCAACACCGGCCCCGTGATGGCGCCGTCACACAACCGCCTCCTCGCCACGATCGCCTATGCGCAGAAAGGCCAACGCACCTACGCCCTCGAAGGCTCGATCTTCATGGCCGGCGCCACCATCCAGTGGCTGCGCGACGGCCTGAAGCTCTTCAAGACCTCCGCCGACAGCGCAACGCTCGCCCTCAAAGCCGACCCGCGTTCGCGCACCTATATGGTGCCCGCCTTCGTCGGCCTTGGCGCCCCCTACTGGGATCCCGAAGCGCGCGGCGCGATCGTCGGCATGACGCGCGACACCGGCCACGCCGAAATCGCGAAGGCAGGACTCGAGTCCGTCTGCTTCCAAACCCGCGACCTCCTCGAAGCCATGGCCGCCGACATGTCCGCCGCCGGCCTCGGCAGCCCCGCCGCCTTGCGCGTCGACGGCGGCATGGTCGTCAACGACGTCTTCTGCCAATGGCTCGCCGACCTCACCGGCCGCCCCATCGAGCGCCCCGAGGTCATCGAAACCACAGCCCTCGGCGCCGCTTACCTCGCGGGCCTGGGCAGCGGCCTCTACGCCTCCCTCGACGAGATCGCCGCCAGCTGGCGCTGCGAACGCCGCTTCGAGCCCCACATCGGAACCGACGAACGCGACGCAAAATATGCCGGTTGGAAAGAAGCCGTAGGCCGGGTCCTGAGCCAGCGCGCTTGATTTGACACCGCCCGACCCCGGGGCCACCATTGACCCAACACCGACATTAGGAGGCCGCCCATGTCCGCAGCTCTGCACGCCATCCCGTCCGTTCGCGACAAAGTCTCGAAAGAGGAATGGCAGATCCGCACTGACCTCGCCGCGACCTATCGCTTGGTCGCCCATCACGGATGGGCCGACATGATCTTCACCCACATCAGCGCGCGCGTGCCAGGGCCTGAGCATCACTTCCTGATCAATCCCTACGGCATGACGTTCGACGAGATCACGGCATCCAGCCTCGTGAAGGTCGACGTCGACGGCAACAAGGTGATGGAGAGCCCGCACCCCGTGAACCCCGCCGGCTTCACGATCCACTCGGCGATCCATATGGCGCGCGAAGACGCCCACGCCGTCATCCACGTCCACACCGCCGACGGCGTCGCGGTCTCGTGCCAAGCGCACGGCCTCTTGCCGATAAGCCAGCACGCAATGCTCGTCCACGCGGACGTCGCCTATCACGACTACGAAGGTGTCGCGCTCGATCACGACGAACGCCCGCGCCTGGTCAATGACATGGGCACCAAGAACGTGATGATCTTGCGCAACCACGGCACGCTGACGGTCGGCAAGACCTGCGCCGACGCGTTCCTGCGCCTGTACAATCTGGAACGCGCCTGCACGATCCAAGTTCGCGCGCTGAGCGGCGGCACCAAGATCAACCTGCCCAACGAGGGCGTCCCGGACAAAGTCGCGGAGCAGATTTCAGGCATGACCACCAGCAGCGCTTTCGCCGACAAACTCGTTTGGCCCCCGCTGCTGCGCCTGCTCGACCGCAAAGATCCTTCGTACCGCAACTGAATTCGCATTCGGTTTTGAAACTTCAGCATTAGAGCGCGGCCGCAAGGTTCGCGCTCTCTCACCATTCGAGGACGCCCAGATGAAGTTTGGCGCAGGCCAGTCGGTTCGCCGGCTCGAAGACGATCGTCTCATCACCGGCCGCGGCGAGTACGCCGACGACACCCACCTGCCCGGCACCGCTCACATGGTGCTGCTGCGCTCCCCACACGCCCACGCGAAGGTCCGCAACATCGACACGTCGGGCGCGCGCGAAGCCCCTGGCGTCGCCGCCGTTTACACGTTCAAAGACATCGCCGCCGCCGGCCTGAAGCCGATCCCCTGCGCCGCCGTGATGCCCAATAAGGACGGCACCCCGATGGTCGTCCCGCCGCGCTATGCGCTGGCGAAGGATTTGGTGAGCCACCTCGGCGAACCCGTCGCCGCCGTCGTCGCCGAAACCGCGGCTCAAGCCCGCGACGCCGCCGAACTTGTCCGCGTCGACTACGACGAACTCGAAGCCGTCGTCGACACGCTCGCCGCCGTAACGGCGAAGCCCATCCATCCCGGCACAAAGTCGAACGTCGCGCTCGACCACGAACTCGGCGACAAAGCCGCCGTCGACGCCGCCTTCGCCAAGGCCGCGCACGTCACGACCTTGAAGCTCATCAACAACCGCGTCGTCGTCAACGCGATGGAACCACGCGCCTGCCTGGCCAGCTACGACGCGACCGCCGACAAATACACGCTCTATACC
>JAEUMM010000012.1 GCA_016792645.1 Alphaproteobacteria bacterium
ATCAGCTTACGCATCTCAGGTCCGACCGACGGCAGCGGCAGCACGGCGCTCGCCACGCCCGCATGCGCGACGGCGGCAGGCATGCCCCACACCACGCTAGTCGCTTCATCTTGCGTCAAGACCGTACCGTTGACGCCGGCGATCGCCTTGGCGCCCTCGCGTCCGTCCGCGCCCATCCCTGTCAGAACGACCGCAAGCACCGCCGGACCATAGGCCGCGGCAAGACTGCGGAACATCGGATCGACCGCGGGACGGCAGAAATTTTCAGGCGGTGTTTGTGTAAGCTGGATCGGTCCGCCGCGCCCTTTCACCAGCATATGATGATCGCCGGGCGCCACGTAGACGTGGCCCGCTTGCAGCATCATACCGTCGGCGCCCTCGACGCAGTTGAGGCCCGAATGCCGCGACAGCGTCTCGGCCAGAATGGCGGTGAAGGTCGCCGGCATGTGTTGCGTGATCACGATCGGCAGATTGAGTTGCGGCGCCAGCGCCTTGACGACCACGTTCAACGCTTGTGGACCGCCGGTCGACGCGCCGATGGCCACGATCTGCGGCTTCACGCCCGACGCCTTGCGCAGCGTGATCGGTGCGCCTTGCGTTGGCACCACGCGAGCTGCGGCGCGGCGCGGACGGCCCAGCGCGACGACCTTTTCGCACAAATCGCGCCGGAATGCGTCGGCAGCATCGCCCGCGCCCACCGACGTCGGCTTCGGCACATAGTCCGTCGCGCCCAGCGAAAGCGCCTTGAGTGAAATGTCGGCGTTCCGCCGTGTCAGCGACGAAGCCATGATGATCTTCGCGCGCGGACAAGCTTTAAGCAAAAGCGGCAGCGCCGTAATGCCGTCCATCTCCGGCATCTCGATGTCGAGGATCACGACGTCCGGATCGGCGTTCTTGATCTGCTCAACCGCCGCGCGGCCGTTGTTCACCGTCGCGACCACGGCAAGCGCCGGATCGCTTGCAATCCAACGCGACAAGAGCCCGCGGATCGTCGCCGAATCGTCGACGATCATCACGCGAACCGGCCCGCCTGCGGTGGTTCGAACGTCTGGACGTGGTGCGTGTACGCCGCTCATACCGTGGGCCGACCTCAGACCAAGCCGACTTCGGCGAACTTGGCTTCGAGAATCTCGCGATCGAACGGCTTCATGATGTACTCGTTCGCGCCCGCCTCCATCGCTTGCGTGATGAAATTGATGTCGTTCTCGGTCGTGCAAAACACGACGATCGGCCTGTCGCCGCCGCTCTCCTGGCGCAGAGCGCGCAGAAACTCGATCCCCGACATGTTCGGCATGTTCCAATCGAGAAGGATCGCGTCCGGCATCGTGCCCCGGCACGCGGTGAGCGCGATCTGGCCGTCTTCGGCCTCCGAGATCGCGAAGTGCAATTCCTCAAGAATCTTGCGCGCGACCTTGCGCACAACGCGGCTGTCGTCGACGACGAGACAGTGCTTCATCGCAATCCCCATCCTACCCAAACCGGACTCGCGATCTTCGCCGTCGCGCTTGTCCGAAACGTAAGCGCAATCCTAGGCGGAAAGCGTAAACATGCGCTGAAACCTGTAGCCGCCCGGCCCAAAACTTAGCGAAACGGCCGGTATTCGCCGGCCTGAATTCGTCAACGGGCGCTTAATCTAAGCCGCCTCGCGTTTGCCGAAGTCCAGAATCGTTGCGATGTTGAGGACGATAAGCAACCGCTTCTCGAGCCGGAACACGCCCTTCGACACGGCGCGCCAGCGCGGATCGAGGTTCACGGGGTTGGCCTCGAACGACGACGCGTCCGGCGAAAGAACGTCGCCGATCTTGTCGATCAGAAGCCCGTAAGACTCGCCCGCGCGCTCCACGCCGACCGCCATCATGCCTTCATAGCTCGAACGTCCCAGCCCAAGATGCTGGCGGCAGTCGATCATCGTCACGATGCGCCCGCGCAGGTTCAAAACGCCGGCGACGTCCGGATGCGACAAAGGCACGGGCGTCAACCGCTGCGGCTTGAACACGTCTTGCACGTCGTCGATCGGCACGCCGAACAGCTGGTCGCCGATCTCGAAGGTCACAAAGTCGCTGGCCGTCTTGATTGAAATTTCCTGTGTCATGCGGCGAGCGCCTCGGTGCCGATATAGGATCTGATCGCAGACATAAGCTCTTCGCGGTCGAACTTGCGCGCGAGCGCGTCGAACGGCCCAAGCTCGCCGTCATCGCTCTCGGACGCCAAACCGACGACGGGAGTTTTCTTCCACTGCGGGTCCTTCTTCACGATCGAAGCGAAGCTGCGCCCGCCCATGCCGGGCATCTGAATGTCGCTCAAAATGATGTCGAACGACTTCCCTTCCTCTTTGAGCTTCAGCGCGTTTTCCGCCGTCGACGCCTCGGTCACCTCGTAACCGGCCGCCGACAGCAGCGGCGCCATCATCGTGCGGAAGAACGGACTGTCGTCGATGAGAAGCACATGCCGCTTCTGAGCCTTCGTCGGCTTGCTGGCGAACCACGACCGGAACGCCTCGCTGACGTGATAGGAGATGTCGACAACCTCCGTCGCCTTCTCGCGGATCACCGCCGTACCCAGAAGGCCCGAGTCGCTCGCCGTCAGCTCGACTTTCAGCGACGCCTCGACGATGTCGAGAATCTCTTCGACGGCGACGCCGACGGCGCGTTCGCCGTCCGTAAACACCAGAACCGGCTGACCGCCTTCTTCGCGCAGCGATCCTGCAAGAGACGTGATGATCGGCATCAACGCGCCGCGGTACTGCAGCACGCAACGCCCGTTCGTCCGCTCGATCTTCGTCGCGTCGACGATCTCAAGCCGGGTGACCGCACCCAGCGGCACGGCCTTCGGTTCGGGCGACCCGGCGCGAAACAGCAGCAGGGCTTGACGAATCTCGCCGCTCGACATGGCGGTCGCCGTCGCATCTTCCGTCGCCCCGCGCGTCGCCACTTCGCCCGATACGGCGGTTGCAAGCCCGTTCGGATCGAGGATGACGATCACGCTGCCGTCGCCCAAGATCGTGTTGCCCGAGTACATCGGGATTTCCTTGAGGATCGGGCTGACGGGCTTCACCACGATTTCGCCGGTGTCGAAGACGGTGTCGACGACGATGCCAAAGGTCCGCCCCGCCGCTTGAGCGACGACGATGTAGGCTTCCGCGGCCGTCTTCTCATCCGCCGGCAGCTTGAGAACCTCCGAGAGCCGAAGCAGCGGCAGCAAGCGGTCGCGTAGGCGAAGAACGGAGGTGTTGTTGATCCGCTCGATTTTCGTCTCGGTTCCTTCGACAGCGCGCACCAGCTCCATCACGCAAATCTGCGGGATCGCAAAGCGCATACCCTGCACGCCGACGATCAGCGCCGAAACGATGGCCATCGTCAGCGGAATCTTGATCGTGAACGTCGTGCCCTGCCCTTCCTTTGAGCTCAGGTCGATCGACCCGCCGATCAGCTCG
>JAEUMM010000095.1 GCA_016792645.1 Alphaproteobacteria bacterium
AACAGCTGGCTCGATGTGGTCTTGAACTACCGCTACATGTACGTCACCGACTTCGAGTTCGCCGAAGCCGACGCGTTGGTGCCGGGCAACACGAACCATCTCAACACCGAAGACCTGCAATCGCACACGCTGACGATGGGCTTGCGCTTCGGCTCGCACAAGTCCGATGCGCCGCCGGTCGTGAAGTCGGCACCGCCGCCGCCCCCGCCCCCTGCAGCGCAAGTGGCCCGCCAGTACGTGATCTATTTCGGCTTCAACAAATGCGCCATCACGGCCGAAGCTGATGCGGTCCTGACCGAAGCTGCGGGCGCCTCGCGCACGCTGGGCTCGGTCGGCATTTCGATCGTCGGCCACACCGACACCGTCGGCTCGCGCGGCGCGAACCAGAAACTGTCCGAGTGCCGCGCCGGAGCCGCCAAGTCGAATTTGGTCTCGAAGGGCATTTCCGCCGGTTCGATCCAAGCAACAGGCGCAGGCGAGACGCAGCTTCTCGTCCAAACCGCCGACCGCGTAAAGGAACCACAGAATCGCCGCGCCACCATCGACTTGAACTAAGCGCGAACGCGAAGGCCATAGTCACAGCCAGTTTCGGGGGTGGAGCGAATGCTCCGCCCCCTTTTCGCGTCCCGGCTGTCTTTTGTCGCGGAATAGCCGTGCGTACCGCCACAAACGGCAGGAAGCGACCGTTTTCGCCCCCACCCTTCCGTGCGATGATCGCCAACAGGAAGTCTGGGTTGTCTTTAGGTCGAGGTGACGGAACGGATGCTATCGCGTCTGGGCCTTGTTCTGCTGTTTCTGACGGTCGTGGGACTGGCGCTGGCCTACGTCACCGGCTTCGGCTTTTCGATACCGCTTGAGAAGGCCGTGCAGGCGGACCTCTCCGCGGCGACCTCCCCCACGCTGCTGAACCAAAAGATCGTCGACGCGCTCGAACGCGACGACATCGACGACGCCGACATGTACGTCGAAATCGCGAAGTTCATGAACTACGAGCTTCCGCCCGAAACGATAAAGAAACTCGACGACGCACACGCCTTGTCGGCGACGGTGGTGCGCAACACGTGGCAGTTCGGCGAAGGCTTCGCGACCGGCGAAGCCGACACCAACGCGGGCCTCGCCGGGGCCGTCGCGTCCGATCTCACCGTCGTGGGCGACGTGCGCGACATTGCGGGCGAAGGCGGCAAGATGCTGCGCGGTGAACCCCACAGCGAGTTGATCCTAGGCCTCTCGGTCATCGGCATCGGCGTTACGGCCGCAACCATCGCAACCGGCGGCGGAGGCATCGTCGTCAAAGCCGGCGTCTCGTTGATGAAGGCGGCAAAGCGCACCGGTCGCCTAACGGCCGAGTTCGCACAAAGCCTGACGCGCCTCACAAGCGAAGCCGTGAACATGCCGCTGCTGCGCCAAACGCTGCGCGCAACCGATCTGAGCGACCTCAAGAAGACCGAAGAGGTGTTCGCCGCCTACGGCCGCAACGTCAAAGGCTCGCGGTTGATACCGGTGCTGGGCAAGCTTGGCGATCTCAACACCGCCGTCGGCCCTGCCGAAACCGTGCGCCTGATGCGCTTTGTGAAGACGACGGAGAACCTCGACGACGTCACCGCCATGACAAAGCGCTTCGGCGTAAAGTCGCGCGGCATCATGGAACTCACCGGCAAGACCGCGCTGCGCTCCTTCAAGACCTCATTCAAACTGCTTGAGTGGATCGCCGAAGGCATCTGGGGTTTGATCACGTGGCTCGCCGCGCTCATCGGCATGGCGCTCATGCGCGGCGTGCGCATGTTCGGCCGCGTGCGCCTAGCCAAACCGCTTTAGCGACAAGTAGCTAAGGTCGAGCGTCGGCGCGCGGCCAAGCGCCAGCGCCGCCAACGCCTCGCCCATAGCCGGCGCGAACTTGAATCCGTGCCCGCTCAAACCCGCGCCCACGATCACACGCTCGCTAAGCCGGTCGAGTATGAAGTCGCTATCCTTCGACATCGGATACATGCACACCGCGGACGACGTCGGTCCTTCAAGCCCGGGTAAGAACCGCCGCACCATCTGCGCGATGCGCGCCACTTCATCGACGCCAACAGCGCGGTCCAGCGCGTCGGCCGCATCCACATGCGAGGCGCCACCGACGCGCAGATCATGCTCGCCCGCCTTAACCCCTCTGCCGTCGATCGAAGGAAATCCATAGAACTCTATGCCGTCGCCAGCCTCCACGATGAAGGGCTTAAATCCGGCGCTTAGTGCGCAGGCGCCCGTCGGATCCGCAAACCAATGCAAAACCCGCCGCTCGATGGCAAGATGAGGCCGCAACTCAGGGACCAATTCGCCGGTCCAAGCCCCCGCCGCGACGACGACTTTCTCCACATGGATCGTCTCCCCGCCAGCGCGGATCTCTACCCCGGAGGCGTGCGGCACGATCGCGGCGACTTTGGTTCCAGTCAGAAGCCGCGCACCCGCGCGCTTCGCTACCTCCACGAACGCGGTGATCGCCCTCTCCGCCTCGACGAACCCGCCTTCGAGCTCCACGAACGCCGTCCAATCGGCCGGCACGCGCAAACCGCAAGTCACCTCCGACCGTTTATCGAGGATCTGTAGACCCACGTCATACACGGCCGCCGACGCCATCGACGACGATAGGAATTCGCTCCGCGCATCTCCCGCGTAGAAAACGCCGGTCTGATGAAAGAGCCGTGTGCCGCTCTCAGCCTCAATTTCACGCCACAGCGCAATCGCGCGCCGCACGAACGGCACATATCGCGCACCTTCCGCATAAGCGACACGTAAAAGGCGCGTCTGCCCATGCGAACTTCCGCGATCATGCGGCGGCGCAAACCGGTCTATGCCAACGACATCGCACCCCGCGCGCGCCAACTGCCACAGCGCTGGCGCGCCGGCGGCCCCGAGCCCCACTACCGCAATCTGCGCCCTGATCGTCATCGGCACACTGTTTCACAAATTCCCCGAAACGCGAAAACCCCTCGCTCTGCGGGGAGCGAGGGGTTGAAAGACTTCGCGCCGTCAGAGGCTCCGTCAGAATGGATTGAAGTGATAGTTCAGCCGCGCCGTGACGGTATGGAACTGCGCGTCGATGTTGTTCACGACCAACCCACCACCGGTGCCTGACGCCACAGCAGAATGATCCGTCTCGCCAAGGTCGATGTAGTTGTACTCGACACCGAACGATGTGTTATCGCCGATCGCGTGCTCGAACCCGGCGCCGACCACCCAGCCGTGATGAATTTCATCCGTCTCGAACGACCCGGTCGTATTTGGCGTACCGCTCGTATCTAAATAGGTCGTCTTGATATTGCCGGTCGCGTAGCCGCCCTTCACGTAGAGCAAGGAACTCGCGTTCAAGATGAAGCCTAAGCGCGCCGTTGCTGTCGCACCCCACTCCGATTCGATGCTCGCGACATCCGGTTCGATAGAGACACCAAGCGCGCTATCGAAATCCATCCCGTGCCCTTCGACCTCCAGACCGAAAAGCCAATCCGACATCTGGTAATTGTATCCGATCTGCAAACCACCGAGCACACCGTCAGGCTCGAACTTGAATTCCTCGCCAGGCAGGATGTTCACGTAGGTCGTAGTCTCGGAAACACCCGTCAAATTCACATCGCCGAATGCACCGCCCACGTTGGCGCCGATGTAGAAGCCCGTCCATTCGGCCGCGAGCGCGCCTTGCGCCACGAACATGGAAATGAGCGCGCTGGAAGCGAGAAGAACAGTCCTATTCATGAGCCGACCCCACTAGTGTTGCGTGACCATCGACGCCGTCCGTTCCGGTTGCGTGCGTCGAATCAACTGAACAACAAGCTAGCGAGCGAGTGCGCGCGCCAACACCAAGGAGAGCGCGCAACACAAGCACACCCGCAACTTATCAACCGCGAATCACCTGGAACCTCAGGATTTACGCGGAAGTTATGCGCGAGAATGACTCAGAGTTCATGCAAAGCGGCAGATTCCGGCGCGCTAATTCACCAACTCCACCGCGAGCGCCGTCGCCTCACCACCGCCGATACACAACGAAGCGACGCCGCGTTTCATCCCACGCCGCTTCAGCGCGTTGGCGAGAGTCACCACGATCCGCGCACCCGAGGCGCCGATCGGATGGCCCAACGCACACGCGCCGCCGTTCACGTTCACGACGTCATGCGCAAGCGACAGATCACGCAGCGCAATCATCGCGACCACCGCGAATGCCTCATTGATCTCGTAGAGATCCACGTCGCTCTTCTTCCAGCCGGCACGCTCCAGCACCCGCTCGATCGCCTTCACCGGCGCCGTCGTGAACCAGCGCGGCTCGGCCGCGTTGCTCGCCTGCGCCACGATACGCGCGATCGGCGTCAGCCCGTGCTTGCCGACGACACCGCTGCGCGCCAACACCAACGCCGCCGCACCGTCCGAGATCGACGACGAATTCGCCGCCGTCACCGTGCCGTCCTTCGCGAACGCCGGCTTGAGCGTAGGAATTTTCGCCGCATCGCCCTTGCGCGGCTGCTCGTCGGTCGAAACGGCGACGTCCCCGCCCTTCCCGCGCACCGCCACCGCCACAATCTCATCCTCGAAGCTGCCGTCGCTCTGCGCACGCTGCGACCGCTTCAACGACTCGATCGCATAGGCATCCTGTTCCGCCCGCGTGAACTGATAATGCCGCGCCGCGTCTTCAGCGTACGTGCCCATCAACCGGCCCTCATACGCATCCTCAAGCCCGTCGAGGAACATGTGGTCCTTGACCTCGCCATGGCCCAAGCGGAACCCGCCGCGCGCTTTGGGCAGCAGATACGGCGCATTGGACATCGACTCCATCCCGCCGGCGACAACGACATCGGCGCCACCCTGCGCGAGTTGGCTGGACGCCAGCATCAACGCCTTCATCCCCGAGCCGCAGACTTTGTTCACGGTCGTGCATGGCACGGTGTTCGGCACGCCGCCATGGATCGAAGCCTGGCGCGCCGGCGCCTGCCCCACACCCGCGGGCAGCACGCAGCCCATGTAAACGTCATCGACCGCATCGCCCGCGATCCCCGCGCGCGCGACCGCCGCCCGGATCGCGGCTGCGCCGAGATGCGGCGCCGTAACGCTCGACAGCTCGCCCTGAAAGCCGCCCATCGGCGTGCGGGCCATACCGGTGATGAAGATGTCCTGCGTGCTCATGATGTCGGTCCTTGTTGGGCTTCAGCCGAAGACGCTGCGCGCAACCTGTTCCTCGATACCCAACGCGGTCAACCAAACCGCACAAACATCGAAGGCCGCATGCATCACGATCAGAAACCAAAGCCTCTGCTTGTTCAGGAAATAGATCACGCAAAACAAAAAGCCCATGATCGTCGCGTTCAACGCCCCGAAATATCCCTGTCCGAAGTAGTGCAATCCCCCGAAAAACAAGGCGACGCCAAGGATCATCAAGCCGCGCGCGAACCAACCGGTCCCAAACGCGGTCTGCAGCCGGTTGAACAAAAAGCCGCGAAACACGACCTCCTCGGCAAACCCCGCCAGGACGATCATCTCGGCCGACGCGATGAGCGCCGCCTGCATATCGCCCTCAAGCGGCGCCAGCATCGCATTGGTCGGCGGTGCGCCGAAGTAAGGCATAACAACCGCCTTCATCAGCAACTTCGCCCCGACGCCCGCCGCAACGCCGAGCACAAGAACGCCGAGCCAACTCCCCGGCCGCGCCAGCCCGATCTCGCTGAACGGCGTCCGGCTAAGCCAAATCCAGATGAACACGAAAACCGCCGCAATCGGCGGCGCCAGCAAGACGCTTGCGACTATAAGAAACGCAACCGTCGCGCCCAAAGGCCCCATCGCCCGCAACGAAGCCGCCATCCGCAAATCGAAATTCAACTTCTCATCAACCCCGCTCATCCTGTCCCCCTGCGCCGAGTGCAAAAGCGAATAAAGCACGGGCGCTTCGACCCGGCAGCCACATAGCGGCTACACGACGACCCAAAACGCAACACGCGTTCCGGCAGGGACATCAAAATTCCGTCATAGCCGACCGAAACGCGCGAGCTACGGCGCGACAGCATATTCCAGGGACACCGTCCCGGTCTTTTCGTACACGCGATGCCTGGTGAGCCTCAGCTTGTTCACGTCGTAAGGCTCAGGCAGCAACTTCACCCCATCGCCCAGCATCACCGGCACGATCGTCACGTCCACCGCGTCGACCAGCCCCTGCTCAAGCAAGCTGCGGAACAAGCCGCCGCCACCGAACAGCCACAAGTCTTTCCCCGGCTTGGCCTTGATCTCAGCAATGGTCTCGCGCGCGCTCGCCGTCACCGTGACGCCGGGACAATCCTTCTGCCTCAACGTGCGAGAGAACACATAGGCATTGATCCCCGGCATCCCGCCGCCGCCCTGCCCGCGCGACGCTTCGTACGTCTTACGTCCCATCAGCAGCGTATCGAACGACGACATCAGCGCCCGAAAATCGATGTCCGGATCCATGACGATCCAGTCGTGCTCCCCTTTAGGCCCCGCAATGAACCCATCCAGACTCATCGCTACGGAATAGCGTACGCGCCGCATTGGCCACCTCCAGATCCAAGGGAATCCGTCACGCAGTGTGGAGTTTCCCGGCCCTTGAGTCCAAACGTATGGCACCTGCAGCGAAAG
>JAEUMM010000101.1 GCA_016792645.1 Alphaproteobacteria bacterium
CGCGCGCCGGTATTGACGCTGTGGGGCGTCGTCGTCGCTGAGGCGTTGGGCCATTCGCATGCGACGGCGTTGACGTTCGGGAAATACGTCGCGGGCAAAGGCGCGTTCGCGAAGGCGAAGCGGTTGGGGTTGGCTGAAGACCGCGCGCCCGACAAACGGCGGCGGTCGCCCGACGATCCGGCCTATGTGCTCTTCATGGGCGCGGAGGTGCCGGTCGTCGAGACGAAGGACGGGCCGCGCGCCATCACCGGCGGCAAGCCGATCGATCCCGCCGCGGTCGAACGCTATCTCGCGCAAAAATTCGGCGATGATCTCGGTGCGACTGTCGCGGCGATGGAGGCGCTGGCCACGTCGCGCGCGAA
This sequence comes from Alphaproteobacteria bacterium, assembly GCA_016792645.1. Taxonomy (GTDB): domain Bacteria; phylum Pseudomonadota; class Alphaproteobacteria; order Micropepsales; family Micropepsaceae; genus SZUA-430. The sequence continues at coordinate 363 of JAEUMM010000101.1, forward strand.
GGCGGCGCTGGCGCGCGAGGCGTTCGGCCTCTACGAGAAATTCCGCCCGGCCATTCCCGCAGGCGCGCAAGGTTGGGGCAAAGCGGGCGAGATGGATTTGGCGCTGATCAAGAAGCTGGCGCGCGCATGAGAGAACGGGTGCGGGCGTTTGTCGACGATGCGCTGGCGCGGACGCCGGTGGAGGTTGTGTCGAAGTTTGACCGCGCCGACGTGTTGCGGCGGTTACAGGGCGCGGTCGACAGCGAGTGGAAGTTCGGCGGCGGCAAGGGCGTCGTCGGGAAGGTGGATGAGCACGGCTTTCGGCTGCGCACGCGGATCGCATACCGCAACTCGTTTCAGACGGTCATGTTCGGGACGATGAAGGCGGAGGGGCGGGGTACGCGGATTTCGGCGCGCACGGGCATGCATCCGTTCGCGGCCGTGTTCATGACGGTGTGGCTTTCCGTGGTTGGCCTTGCGGCGACAACGGCGGTTGTGCATTCGATCGAGGCGACGCCGGGCGAGCCTGCGCAGGCGTTGTTCCTGCTGGTGCCGGTGGGCATGTTCGGCTTCGGGATTGCGCTGGTGGGGATCGGGCGCTGGATCGCACGGGGTGAGCGCGCGCGGCTGATCGAATTTCTGGAGCGCACGCTGGAGGCCAAGCGCGCGCCTTAAGTGCGCCGCGTGGTGCGCCGATCTCCTCGCAGTTGCGCGGTTCCCTGCTTGTGTCGCCGGATTCCTTGGGACGGCGGCGAATAGGCGGGCATGTTCCCCGCGCGCAACTTCTCGTGAGGCTGCGGATGGGCGTTAATTCCGCTCTTGCGTCGGATCGTGGGGGAACCGATGAGCGGGGAGGCTTGGAGCTGCTTTGCGCAGTTGCCCTCCGGATTGATTGACCCGCAATCAGCGCCGCTGACGTTGCGTTGGTTACGGCCGCGTCCGACGCATGCCGGTTTCGGCATTACCGCTTCCGACGCCGACGAGGCGCGGCACCTGCGCATGCAGCGGCTTCAGCATTGGTCTTTGTTCCTTCTTGCCGTGCTGGTGCCGCTGACCGGCGGGGCGCTGATTGCCGACGATCTGTTGTCTCAGAAGCTCATCGTGGACGCGGGGGCGCGGGCGCTGGCGACGTTTGCCGGCGTGACGTCGGTGGCGTTCTCGGCGCTGATGCTGATTTGGACGGGGCTTGCGCTGCTGCGCTATCAGCGGGTGGCGCCGGCGGTGCAGTCGTTTCGTGCGGCATGCGCGGAGTTCGCGGAGATCGACGCGTGGCGGGCGGTGCGGTGCGAGGCTGCGTTTTGGACGGGCGGGCTTGACGAGGCCGCGTTCGCGCACGAGTGCGCGGAGCTCTTGGCGGGGCATTTCAAGACGGGACAAGTGATGCGGACGCAGGGCGCGGACGATTACGGCGTCGATGTTCTCGTCTGTTCGCCGCAGGAGAAGATCGTGGCGCGCTGCAAGCCGTGGCGCGATACGATCGACGCGACGCAGGTGCGCGCTTTGGCCGGGTCGAAGGCGTTCTTTGAGGCGGATCGGGCGGTGATGATGACCATCGCCGGGCCGTCCGACCGGGCCGACACGCGCGTTGTCGCGGAGGCTTTGAAGCTTGAGCTTTGGGACGTGGCGCGCATCGCAAGCGCCGCCACGCAGTTGCGCGGCGCCGTGTGAGGCGTTGCTAGTAGCGCATGCTTTGATCGAACAGGTTCATCGCCCAGGCGAACCAGATGAGGGCGAGGCAGGCGAGGGCGACGGCGGTTTCCTTGATGCGGCCCAGGAAGCCGCGCAGGGGGTTCGTCCAGGATTGCGCGGCGTTGGCGATCGGGATGATCGTGCCGACGGCGCCGACGATGCCGATCCACTGATACAGGCGCAGCGTGGCGTCGAGCGAGGCGTCGATGGTCCACGGATCGTCGAGGCGCGGCACGAAGACGGCGCCGATGCCGAAGATCATGGTGAGAAGCGCGGCGGAGGCCGCCATCGTGCCGGCGCGCAAGAGGTGCGCGGGCGCGCGCCATTCGAGGCCCGTGTAATAGCGCCAGCGGATGAGCGAGGCGACGGGCCAGAGAACCAGGTTCGCGATCAGGATCAGGCTCGCGATGCCGAAGACGCTGAGATAGAAGAGCGCGCTTTGCGAGGGCTCGACGCGTTGGAAGACGATGACGCCCGCCGACCACGGCGCCATGGTGATGCGGCCGGCGGCGTCGCGCAGGAAGACGATGCGGTCCTGGCCGTGCACTTCACGGAAGACGCCGTCGCCGATGGGTTCGAAGCGGCGCGGCTGGCCGTTCGGGCCGGTCAGGATGCTGACTTCGATCGCGCCGTCTTCGCGTGCGCTGACGGTCGCCTGGGTGAGTTCGGTGAAGGCTTTCAGCAGTGACGTGTCGGCGCGGCGGCTGATCTGGTAGGAGCCTGCGACTTCGGCGGCGGCGAGGCCGGTGCCTGCCGTCGTCGCCGTCGCGGGCGGCGTGTAGGGGTAATAACGGTCGAGGAATTTGCGCCAGAGGTTGCCGCGCGGCGTGGTGTCGCCGCGGCCGGTCGAGTTGTAGGAAACGAAGAAGCCCAGGTTCTCGCTCGGGATCAGGTGCATGTCGCTGTGGAAGGCGATGGTGTCGCCGCCGTGGCTGATGATGCGCATGCCGTTGCGGCTGAGTTCGTAGAAGCCGAGCGCGATGCCGTTTTGGCGCGGATCTACTTTCGTCACCGTGTCCTGCATCATCACGGCGGTTTCGCGCTTGAGGATTTGCACCTCGTCGAGCTTGCCGCCGTTCAGGTGCATGCGCATGAACTTCGCCATGTCGGTGGCGCTGGACGATTGGCTGCCTGCCGGATAGCCGTTGACGATCTCGAAGGGCACGGCCTCGCCGGAGCCGAGGCGGTAGCCGGTCGACATGTAGGCGTCGAGTTCCTTCTCCAGCGGCTGGCGGATCGAGGTGCGCAGCATGCCGAGGGGCGCGTAGATGTGTTCTTCGACATAGGTGTCGAAGGGCGTGGCCGACACGCGCTCGACGATGTAGCCGGCCAGCGCGGTGCCGTAGTTGGAGTAGGCGGGCACGGTGCCGGGCTCGAAGATCTGGTCGGGGACTTCGCGGACGTAGGTTTTGAGGTCGACGATGCCGGTGTTCTGCGCGCCGAGGCCTTTGACGACCTCTTGGAAGCCGCCGCGATGCGTCATCAAGTGGCGCATGGTGACGGGCTTGCCGAAGGTGTGCGGGACTTTGAAATCGAGATAGGTGTTCACGTCGGCGTCGAGGTCGAGCTTGCCTTGCTCGACGAGCTGCATCACCGACGTCCAGGTGAAGAGCTTGGTGATCGAGCCGATGCGGAACATCGTGTCCGGCGTCACGGGCGTGCGGGCCTTTACGTCGGCAAAGCCGTAGCCTTTGACGAAGATGAGCTCGCCGTCCTTCACGACCGCGATGGTCGCGCCGGCGATGTCGTTGGTTTCGATCTGCAGCGGCACGAGGCCGTCGAGGAAGGCTTCCACGTCGGTCGCGGTGAGGTCGTGTTTCACGGGCGCCACCACCGGCGCCGGCGTTTCGGCGCGCGCCGCACTTGTGCCCAGAGCCAACGCAACGAATAGAAGCGCCGCCCGAAACATCGGGTGCGCATAGCCCACGCTCATACTTGTACTGCCCCTCTAGGCCCGCCCCCCGGCAGGCCCTTATTGGCGTCCATTGAACACCGGGCGGGCCTTGCGGGGCAACGGCGGCGGCGATGCAGACGGGCCACAGCGGGCGGGTTCGCGCATGCTTATTGACAATAGTGCTGTCATTTCTCTATGATGACAATTGTGTTGTCATATGGAGATGATGGCCATGACGTTCGACACGGTTGAAGCGTTTGTGCGCTCGTCGTTCGAGCCGCTGCAGTACGCGGCGTTCTTCGGGGTGTTTGCGATCTTCGCACTGCTGGAAGGGGTGGCGCCGCGCGATCCTTCGCCCGCGATGCGCGTGCGGCGGTGGCCGGCGAATGTGGTGCTGACGGCGATGAACATCGTCGTCTTGAGCACGTTGCCGGTCGGCATCGTGGCGGCGGCGGATTGGGCGCAAGGCGCGCG
>JAEUMM010000103.1 GCA_016792645.1 Alphaproteobacteria bacterium
TTTCGAGGATCACGAAGGTGCGGTTCGGCGCGAGCTTCGTCAGATGCCAGCCGGCGTCGATGCCTGAAAGGCCGGCGCCGATGATCAGGACGTCGTGGTGTTCGGCGGGCATGGGCTTCCTCAGGATTTTTTGAATGGCGTTGTTGGAGGTGAGCGTAGCACAGCACGGGTAAACTGACAATTTGTCATTCTGTGGCCGCGAAATCGCTCTTTCACGGGGATGTGAGTTGTTGTCATTATTGTTCAGCGATAATTTCTTTCTGTGGCCTTGGGAGAGGATTTATGGCGATGGCTGCATCGGCGGCGCAGCAGAAAGCGGTGCGAACGACCGGCTTGTGGGTGGGGTTGTCGACGCCGATTTTGTTCGCGGCGGTCGTTCTGCCGTTGATCGGGCGGGTTTATCTCGCGCTGTTCGAGCCGGCGGGCGGCGTGGTCGCGTGGCCTGTCGTCGCCGCGATCGTCATTGAGGCGCTGCCGTCACTCATTCTGGCGTGGTGCATGTTCGGCATGGTCAGCGTGTTCGCCGAGTATCAGATGGCGCGCTACGTGTCGCTGCGGGCGAGCGCGGGGCTGAAGCGCGCAGGCGTGGGGGCGACGGTTGCCTTGCTGCTGCAGGTGATCGTCGTGCCGGTGGCGCTTGCGGCGTTGAAGGGTGAACCGTTGTGGCCCGCGATCAATGCCGACGTGTTCGATCTGGCGGTGATGATTTTCGCGTCGAGCATGCTGACGGTCGGCAGCGTGCTTGAGGCGGCGGCGCGCGAACTTCAAGACGAGGTCGATCAGATCGTTTGATGCGGCAGCTCATGGCTTGATGCGGATCGTCGTCACCCTCGACGTCATGCTCGCGCGGCGGAAGATGAAGGCGAAAGATCTCGCCGAACGCGTCGGCATCACGGAAGCGAACCTGTCCCTGCTGCGGACGGGGAAGGTGAAGGGCGTGCGCTTCGAGACGCTGGCGAAGATCTGCGAAGTGCTGGCGTGCACGCCGGGCGAGTTGTTGGACGTGGCAGTCGAGGACGACGGTGACGCTTGAAGTCCTTCACCGGCGTGGCGGATAGCGCTGTGCTCTTACGTTATGCCGAATGTGGCAAGTCATTTTGCAATGAATCTAAAGGAAGGCCCTGTCGACTGCGGCAGCTCTTCAAAAGAGATTGCGATCTGTTCAGTGACATAATCATTCGTTAACCGATTTCTTTAATGGATGTGTGGAGGTCCAAATCGCTCTTTTGCTCCGGGGCACGCCATGCGCATCAACGAACCTGTCACGAACCGCGAAATCGAAGTCGATTCCACGCGGCCCATCGCGTCGCGGACGGATCCCGGCGGACGCATCACTTTCGTCAATCAGTCGTTCATCGACATCTCGGGATTCGAAGAATCCGAATTGATGGGCCAGCCGCAGAACATCGTGCGCCATCCCAGCATGCCGAAAGAGGCCTTCGCCGATATGTGGCGCAATCTGAAGGCGGGGCGCGGGTGGGAAGGGTTGGTCAAGAACCGCACGAAAGTCGGCGATCATTACTGGGTGAAGGCGAACGTCTCGCCGATCATCGAGAACGGGACGGTCACGGGATTTCTGTCGGTGCGCGCGAAACCGACGCGCGCGGAAATCGACGCCGCGCAGGCCGCCTATGCACTGTTCACGAGCGGGCGGGCCAGGGGCCTTAAGATCGAGAACGGACGCGTTGTGAAGGACAATGTGATCGCGCGGTCTGTCGTGTGGGCGCGCAGCATGCGGGTGCAGATTTTCGGGTCGCTGGGCGTTCTCATCTTGGCCCTGATGCTCGCGCTCGGCAGCGGTTATCTGGCGCTGAGCAGCGTCGCCGCGAACATGCATCAAGCGCAGCGCGTGGCCGACAGCGTCGGGTCGCATGCCGTGCCGCTGGTCGCGATCATCAAGGATATCCGCTTCGATGTCGCGCAGATCCAGCAATTCCTGCAGGATGTTTCGGCGACGCAGGGCAAAGACGGGCTTGACGACGGCTTCAGCGTCGCCGCGAAGGCCTACGAGCAGTTGGGCAAGGACGTGGCAAAGGCGCGCGAACTGGCTTCGACGCTAAAGCTTGCCGACGTCGAGAAGGGTCTCGATGCGGTCGAGCGGGACGCCGGGCCTTACCACGCGCTGGGCGTCGAGATGGCGAAGGCTTATGTCGCGGGCGGGCCGGCGGCCGGCAATCCGATGATGGTGCCGTTCGACGAAAAGGCCGAGGCGCTGCACGGCGACGTCAGCGCGTTGTCTTCGGCGGTCGACAAATTCGTCAACGCTCAAGTTGCAGCGAGCGCCAACGTGCTGCGCAACGGCACGCAGACTGTCGAGGCGTCGCAGATGTTTGCTGTGGTGCCGGCGCTTATCGGGCTTGTGGCCGCGTTGCTGTCGTTCGTGATGGTGTCGCGCATTGCGGCGCTGATGCGGCGCCTTGCGGCGGTCACGACGAAGGCTGCATCCGGCGACACGTCGGAGGACTTGCCCGCGCTCGATCGTGACGACGAAATCGGGATGCTGGCCAAGGCCGTGCAGACGTTCCGCATCAAGGTCGAGTTCGCGGACCGGGAACGCGAGGAGCATTCCATCCGCGCCAATCGTGACCGCTCGACTGCGATGACGGCGATGGCCGAAAAGGTCGAGGGCGAAACGGGCGAGGCCGTCGGCCAGGTCGCGGGGCTCGTCGAGCAGATGTCGAAAAGCGCTTCGGTCATGAACGAGGCGGTGTCGACCGTGACGGCGCGCTCGCGATCGGTGAGCGAAGCGTCGGAGCAAGCCAAGAGCAATGCGCAGGTCGTCGCTGCGGCTTCGGAGGAACTATCGGCGTCGATCAAAGAGATCAGCACGCAGGTGAGCCAGACGGCTTCGGTCAGCCGCGGGGCCGTCTCGAGCGCGGCGAACGCGACGAAGGCGATCGAAGAGTTGACGGTTGTCGTGCAGCAGATTTCGCAATTCGCGGGCATCATCCAGGACGTCGCCAACCAGACGAACCTGTTGGCGCTGAACGCGACGATCGAAGCTGCGCGCGCGGGCGACGCGGGCAAGGGGTTTGCCGTGGTCGCCAACGAGGTGAAGGGGCTGGCGGCGCAAACATCGCGTTCCACCGAGGAAATCGCGCGCACGGTCTCGCGCGTGCTCGAGGCGACCGAAGTGGCGGCGAAGGCGGTCGAGGGCATCGGCGCGCAAATCAAGCAGGTCGATGGGTTCGCAACCGGCATCGCCGCAGCCGTCGAACAGCAGGCGGCCGCTACCAACGAGATCTCGCGCAGCATCAGCGAGACGGCGGCCGCGACCGAAGTCGTGACGCGCCAAATGGCAGAGGTGTCGGCGCAGGCCGACGACGCCTATCAGCGCACGACGGAAGTGACTTCGCTGTCGTCGAAGATCGACGGCGTGGTGAAGGGCTTGCAGCAGGCGGTGGTGCGCTCGATCCGGACGGTGTCGGAAGAAGTCGATCGGCGTTCGGACGATCGCCTGCCGGGGCCGATCTCGACGCGCGTCCACGTTAACGGGCGAACGCTTCAGGGCAACGTCGTCAACCTGTCGCGCGGCGGTGCGCTGATCGAGGTTGATGAGGATTTCGGTTCGGCGTCCGTTGCGCGCATCGACATCGCGGGTGTGGGCGGCGAACTGGAGCTGAAACTCATGCCGTCGCGTGCGGGCACCCTGCGCGGCGCCTTCGACCGTGCATCGGTCTCGCGCACGAAGCTGCCGGATCTTCTGGCTGCGTTGGCGGGCAATAAGAAGGTGGCATAAGGGAGAGCAAGGCAGAAAACAGACGTTTTTTGGGGGCTGCCCGCGTTTGCATGGGCTGTGCATAATTGTGCGGTCCTTCCACTTGCCCGTCCGGTATTCGGTTATGACTGATGCGTTCCGAGTTCGGAGTTTTCGGATGGTCGCGTCGGCGCCTGCGCAGGACATGGTGATTCAAGGCGCGCGCCTGACTGCCGATCCGTCCGGTGCGTTGTGGTGGGCGGACGAGCGGTTGCTGGCCGTCGCTGATTTGCATTTCGAGAAGGGCTCGGCGTTCGCGATGCGGACGGGGCAGATGCTGCCGCCCTATGACACGCATGCGACGGTCGCGCGGCTTGGCGCGGTGGTCGAGCGGCTGCAGCCGAAGACGATCGTTTGTCTCGGCGATAATTTTCACGACGGCGATGGGCCCTCGCGGCTGGACGATGCGGCGCGGCGCGGGATCTATGCGTTGATGCGCGGGCGGCGGTTCGTTTGGATCGAGGGCAATCACGATCATCAGGCGGCGGTGGCGCTGGGCGGCGAGTGCGCGCCTGAGCTTTCGATCGGGCCGCTCACGTTCCGGCATGAACCGACGCACGGACGGGTGAGCGGAGAGCTGTGCGGGCATCTGCATCCCGCAGCTTCCGTCGAGACGCGGGCGCGGCGTTTGCGGCGGCGCTGCTTCGTCGCCGACGGGACGCGCTGCGTGCTGCCGGCGTTCGGCGCCTATACGGGCGGGCTCGACGTTTTTCATGAGGCGTTTGCGCCGCTTTTCCCCGCCGGGTTCGCCGCCTATCTGCTCGGGCGAGACCGGGTTTATGCGTTCGCGCACTCGCGACTCGCGGCAGAGTAGCGAATCAGATTCGCTGCAACGGCTCACGGCCGCGCGCCTTCGGCAAGTCCGTCAACCAGGGGGCGCCCACAGCTTTCATTTTGCTGTTTGCGACGTCCGTTTTGAGTCTTTCGCGCAACGCTGAATTAACCTTTCCTTAACCATTTCAACGTTAATCAAGGTTAACGCGGCTGGAAAGCAACACGCGTAGCCCTAGTAGGGGCGCGTCTGCTTTACACAACATATTTGCGTACCTACCGTCGCTGATAAATCGGGGGAAATGATTCGCATGCGGCCCGGCGTTCCGTGGAATGTGAAGGGGATCGAAGCCGAAGCTCGTGAGGCGGCGCAGCTTGCGGCGCGTCGCGCGGGCGTCAGTCTCGGCGAATATCTGACCCAACTCATCATGACCGAGGGGCGTCCTGGCGGCGGCTCCTCAGGTTATTCACAGGCTTATCAGCAAGCCTATCAACCGGGTGACGGAACCTATGGTCCGCAGCCCATGCCGCAGTATCAGCCGCCGGTGCCGAGCTTGCGTTATCCGCATGCGGTTCCCCAGGCTCAGCCCCAGTCTTATTCACAGGCGTTCCAGCAGCACATCGCCAACGCGGTGCCGCAGCGACAGGATCCGCAACAACGCTATGAGCAGCCGCCGCGGTACGATCAACAGCCGCCGCGCTATGACCAGCAGGCGCGCTACGAGCCGCAACAGCAACCGCGCTACGACCAGCAGCCGCAACAGTATCCGCAGCAGCCGCAGGGCCAGCCTCAGCAGCAGCACGATCCGCAGAACGGGCCGGCGCAGCAGTTCGACAATCAATTGCGCGGCAGCGAGTTCGCCGTCGTGGCGCACGGCCTGCGCGATATGGCCGACCGGCTCGAAAGTTCCGAACGGCGGGCGCAGACGGCGATCGCGACCGTCAATCAATCGGTCGCTGCGATGCAGGACCGGATCGACGCGGCGGAGCGGGTAAAGCATCTCGCCGACGTCGCGTTCACCAGCGCGGCCGACGCTTTGGCGCAGTCCGCGCGCGACCAGGTGCATGCATTCGAATCGCTCGAAAGCACCGTGCGCAGCGTTCAGAAGCGCATGAACGACATCGAGGCCGGCAACGTCGAGTGGCCGAGCAAGGATGCGATCGGCAAGCTTGAAGGCGCGCTGGGGCAGCTGCAGAAGCGGCTCGGCGATCTTGAGACGTCGAAGCCGGAGCCCGTCTACAAGGACGCGCTGGGCCGGCTTGAAGTGACACTTGGGCAGCTGCAAAAGCGGCTCGGTGAGATGGAGCAGGCGAAGGCCGAGTTTCCGAACAAGGATGCGCTGACGCGTCTTGAGACGTGGATCAACGACGTTCGCCACGACGTCGCCGATTCCGAGAAGCGGTCGCGCGAAGACATTTCGCAGCTTGCGAAATTCATGCGCGAGCTGGGCACGCGGGTCGATACGACGGAGAAGACCGTCGCGCAGGTGACCGGCGCCACGAAGAACGTGAACGACGGCGTTTCGGCGCGTCTTGACGCGCTGGAGGCGCGGTCGTCGTCCATTTTCGACGAGATGCGCGGCCAGCTGAGTTCGATCGACGGACGTTTGGCGCAGACTTCGGCCGCCAAGAACGCGGTGCAGCCGGAGCAATTCTCGGCGCTGAAGAAGTCTGTCGAAGGTTTGAGCGAGCGCGTCGAGCAGAATGCGTCGAAGGGCGGCGTGCATCCGGAAGCGTTCGCGGCGCTGAAGCGGTCGGTCGATACGCTGTCGAGCACGTTCGACGGGCTGACGGAGCGGCTGGACCTGGTATCGGATCCGGTGAACGGTCCCCTTGCCGGATCGCTGAGCGCGATCGGGTCGACGCTTGAGGCTTTGACGACGAAAATCGAAGACGGCGAGCGGCGCGCGGCGGACTCCGTGTCGACGATGTCGGGCGCCTTGAAGACGATTTCGACCCGCCTCGACGATTCCGACAAGAAGCAAACGCTGTCGCTGCAGACGATCAACCGGCGGTTCGATGAAATCGATCGCGGCACGGCGGAGTCGTCGCGTGCGGTGGAAGATTCGCTGAAGGCGCTGACACAGCGTCTTGAGGTGTCGGACAAGAAGCACAAGGAAGCGATCGGCGGCCTCCGGCTGACCGTCGACGGTTTGGTTGCGAAGGCGGCGGCTGAGGCTCTACCGCTCGATTCGCACGGGCGTCACAGCGCGCAATCGTCGGCTCCAAATTCGGCGCAGCCCTTTGCGGCGCCGCCGCCGATAATGCCGCCGCCGGCGGCGTTGGACGATCCGCCGGAGTTCCCGCCGTTCTCAACGACGACGGCGAAGGCGCTTTCCGGCATGACGCCGCCGCCGCCGTCCTTTATGGCCGATTTGCCGCCGAAACCCGACGACGGGTTCTCAGTCTCGGCGTTGCAGACGATCATGGCGGGCACCTTGTCGTCGCCGCCGCCGACCACGGACCTGCCGGATTTGGAGCCAGAGTCGTTCGAGCCAGCATCGTTCGATCAGGCGCTCACCGATGCGACCGCTCTCGACGACGACGCGCCGTTCCAGCCGAAGAAGGACGACTTCCTCTCGCAGGCGCGCCGTGCGGCAAAGGCTGCGGCCGAGGCCGAAGCCGATCGCGTGGCGCATAAGCGCCCGAAGTTTCCGCTGGGCGAAGAGGGGCAGGGCAGGAAGGTCGGTCGCCTCGTCATCGTCGCGGTGGCGGGCTTGGCCGTGATCGCCGGCATCATCGCGTTGCTGTTCACGATTCCTGGCGGCGGCGATGACGAGATCAATCGTCCCGATCCCGGCGCGAGCATCGGCGAAATCCTGAATGGCCCCGCAACAGGCAATTCGGCAAGCGCGTCGTCGCCGGCCGAATTCGCTCCGCCTTCCGCGCCGGAAACGGCAAGCGGCGGGGCGGCCAGCGTTGCGGTCGAACCGAACGGACTTGGCGTACCGACCAGCGAAACACCGCCGGCGTCATTCACCGCGGGCACATCGGCCCTGCCGGGCGGCGCGCCGCTTGACACGACGATCGCGGGCCTCGAAGCCGGTGCGGTCCGCGGCGACGTGAATGCACAGTTCTTGTTGGGCTTGCGCTATGCCGAAGGTCGCGGCGTCACCAAGGACGATGCGAAGGCGGCGTCGCTGGTGACCAAGGCGGCGCAGCAGGGTCTTGTCGTCGCCGAGTATCGCCTGGGCGCCATCTATGAGCGCGGCGTCGGGGTGCCCAAGGACTTGGCGCAGGCCAAGACCTGGTATGAGCGCGCCGCGAAGGGCGGCAATCGCAAGGCGATGCACAATCTCGCGGTGCTGTTCGCGGACGGTACGGGCGTCGGTCAGAACTTCCAAGAGGCGGCGCGCTGGTTCCGCGAAGGGGCGGACTACGGGCTTGCGGACTCGCAGTACAATCTCGGCATTCTGCTGGAACGCGGGATGGGCACCGAGAAGAACACGAGCGAGGCGGCCAAGTGGTATGCCATCGCTGCATCGCAGGGCGACTCGGGCGCGGCGGAGCGGCTTGAGCAGCTGAAGAAGACGATGAGTGCGGCCGACGTCGCGCTGTCGCTTGAAGCGGCTCGCAAATTCCAACCGAAGCCGATGAACCCGACCGCCAACGAGGCGCCTGCGTTCGCCGGTTAAGCATTCCAGCGTTTCTTGCCGCGACCAATGTTCACAGTTGTGATGACGTGAACTAGCCAGACGCTGCGGCGCGGGTTAAGCGTGGGGACGTCGCCTCTCGCGTCGCGATCGACCCGCACGGCACTTCATGCAAATTTATCTGCCCATCGCCGAGATGCCGGTGAACATATTCCTCATGATCGGCCTCGGTGCGGCCGTGGGGTTTTTGTCGGGCATGTTCGGTGTGGGCGGCGGGTTCATCCTGACGCCCTTTCTCATGTTCTGGGGAATCCCGCCGGCGGTCGCCGTCGCCACCCAGTCGACGCAGATCGTGGCGTCATCGGTGTCGGGGGTGATCACGCACTGGCGCAAGGGCAATGTCGACTTCAAGATGGGCGGCGTCCTCCTGGGAGGGGGACTCGTCGGCTCGGTCCTTGGCATCCAGGTCTTCAACGCGCTGAAGGCGGCGGGGCAGGCCGATCTCTTCATCTCGCTGTCCTATGTGATCTTTCTGGGCTCGGTCGGCGGGCTGATGTTCTGGGAGAGCCTGCAGACGGTTCGCCACGGCGGGTCGAATGTCGGTTCGATCAAGCGCGAACCTGGTGGGCATTATTGGGTGCATGGCTGGCCGCTGAAGATGCGGTTTCAGCGGTCGAAGCTCTACATCAGCGCGATACCACCGGCCTTGCTTGGCGTGCTGATCGGGTTGCTGGCAGTCATCATGGGAGTCGGCGGCGGGTTCATTCTTGTGCCGGCGATGATTTATCTCCTGCGCATGCCGACCTCGATCGTGATCGGGACGTCCTTGTTCCAGATCATCTTTGTGGCGGCGTTTTCGACTTTGCTGCACGCGATCACCAACCAAAGCGTCGATGCGATCCTGGCGGCGCTGTTGATCGTGGGCGGGGTGTTCGGCGCCCAATTCGGCATACGGTACGGCGAGCGGCTGCGCAGCGATTGGCTTAGGCTGTGCCTGGCGGCGCTGGTGTTGATGATTTGCCTGCGGCTTGGGTTCGATCTTGTCTGGCCGCCGGCCGATCCGTTCAACCTCTCGATTGAGGGGATCGAATGAGAGCGATCCGGGCCGCGCTGGTGCTTGTTACGGCGCTGTCCGTGGGGTTTGCGCGCGCCGAGGATTTGGCGGCGGGCATTTCGCGCGACAAGATCGAGATCACCTCGAGCTTCACAGGCACAGACGTCGTCGTCTTCGGCGCCATCGAAACCGATGAGGGCACGGCGCTGCCGGCGACGGAGGTGCGCGACGTCGTCGTCGTGATCCGCAGCGACAAGCCGTACTTCGTGACGGTGCGCAAGAAGGAGCGCGTCGGGCCGATCTGGATGAACCGCGAGGAACGCAGCTTCGCGGGCGTACCTGGGTTCTACTTCCTGTCGTCGACGCGGCCGTTGCGCGAGATCGCAGCCGCCGACGTGCTGGACCAGTTCGAATTGGGGCTTGATCGTATTGCGCTGGGGCCCGCGCCCGGTTCGGTCGGCGGTCCGCGCGCGTTTCGCGAGGCGATCTTGCGGACAAAGATCGGCCAGGATGTCTATGCGCAGCATGAAGGTGCGGTCAGCTTCCTGTCGGGCAGCCTCTTCCGCACGACCGTCGCCTTGCCGCCGAATGTGCCGGCGGGCAACCTGAAGGTGATCGTCTATTCGTTCAGCCAAGGTCAGGTGACGAGTTCGAGTTCGATGACGTTGTTCATCGACAAGACGGGGATCGAGCGGCGGCTTTCGGACTTCGCGCGCTATGAGCCGACGCTGTACGGCATCGTCGCGGTGCTGCTGTCGGCGTTGGCCGGGTTCTTGGCCTCGTTGGCTTTCCGCCAGCGCCTCTGACGATCTACTCGCCTGTGCCGGGAGGCGTTTGGTTACCGGCTTTCAATATCTCTAGGTATTTCAACCGGTTATGCATCCTGTGGGATGTGATTTGACGTTTACGTCAACGGAAGTATATGCAACGGTCGCACTCGCAATTGAGGTCCTATCCTATGAAGACCTATTCGATCAGCGAATTGGCGGCCGAGTTCGGCATTACGCCGCGCGCTATTCGCTTCTACGAAGACGAAGAACTCATCAAACCGACACGGCAGGGCCAATCGCGCATTTATTCGCCGCGCGACCGGGTTCGGCTGGCGCTTATTCTGCGCGGCAAGCGGGTCGGGTTCTCGCTGATCGAGATCAAGGAGATGCTTGATCTCTACGACATCAACGACGGGCAGGTAACGCAGCTTGCGGTCACTGTGCGCAAGTTCTCGGAGCGCATCAGTTTGCTGGAGCGTCAGCGCGCCGATATCGAACATGCGCTTGAAGAGCTTCGGACCGCGCGCGCGCGGATCGAGGTGTTGCTGTCGGAGAAGGATCCGCACCATAAAGCGGAAGAGCCGCACGGACGCTTGATCGGGTTCTCGGTCAACTCCGGCGTACACGACTAAAAACAAAAGAATACAGACGGGTGGAAGCATGGGCGTTCTGCAGGTCGAAACGGCCGCGTGGATGAGCGAAGACCTGAAGGTCTTCGAAGGTGAAGCGCGGAAGTTCATGGAGCGCGAGTGCGTTCCCCATTCCGAAAAATGGATCAAGCAGCAGCACGTGGATCGCGCGACCTGGACCAAGGCGGGGCAGGCGGGGTTGTTGTGCGCGTCGACGCCGGAGGAATACGGCGGCGCGGGCGGGTCATTCGCGCATGAGGCGGTGCTGATCGATTTGCTGGGCCGGCTGGGCATCGACGGGTGGGGCATCGTTCTGCACAACGCAATCGTTGCGCCCTACATTTTCCATTGCGGGTCGGAAGAACAGAAGAAGCGGTGGTTGCCGCGGCTGGCGTCGGGCGAGCTGGTCGCCGCGATTGCGATGACGGAGCCGGGGACTGGGTCGGATCTTCAGTCGATCAAGACGACGGCGAAGCGCGACGGCAATCACTATGTGATCAACGGGTCGAAGACGTTCATCACCAACGGCGGCACGGCGAATTTCATTATCGTCGTTTGCAAAACCGATCCGACGCAAGGGTCGAAGGGGACGTCGCTGATCGTCGTCGAGACGGACGAGGTGCAGGGGTTCCGGCGCGGGCGGGTGCTTGAGAAGATCGGGCAGAAGGCGAACGACACGGCGGAGCTGTTCTTCGACGACGTGCGCGTGCCGACGTCGAATTTGATCGGCATGGATGAGGGGCGCGGGTTCGTGCATCTCATGCAGCAGCTGCCGCAGGAGCGGTTGATCATTGCGCTGCAGGCGATGGCGGTGATCGAGCGGGCGATGGAGCACACGATCGCCTACGTCAAGGAGCGCAAGGCGTTCGGCAAGCAGCTGATCGAGTTTCAGAACACGCAGTTCAAGTTGGCCGAGTGCAAGACCGAGGCGACGGTTGCGAAGGTGTTTTGCAATCATGCGACGGGGCTGCTGCTGGAAGGCAAGCTCGATCCGTTCATGGCGTCGATGGCGAAGCTGTGGCTGACGGACGTGCAATGCCGCGTCGTCGACGAGTGCCTGCAG
>JAEUMM010000118.1 GCA_016792645.1 Alphaproteobacteria bacterium
TCAGACTCGCGAATTTCCAGCGATTGTACTACTTAGGATGGTGCTCAGCGGCGGCCCTCTCGATTGGCGGCCGGATGAGTGAGCGCAACCCCGCTCGTTGGTAGCCCCTAGTACGCCCATGAAGTTTCTGGACCAGGCCAAATTGTACGTGAAGGCCGGCGACGGCGGTCCCGGTTGCGTCAGCTTCCGGCGCGAGAAATTTATCGAATTCGGCGGGCCGGACGGCGGCAATGGCGGACGCGGCGGGCATGTGATCCTGCAAGCGACGCACAATCTCAACACGCTGATAGACTATCGCTATCAGCAGCACTTCAAGGCCAAGCGCGGTATGGGCGGCGCGGGCCAGAACCGCACCGGCGCCGGCGGCGACGACATTCTGCTGCGCGTGCCGGTGGGGACGCAGGTCTACGCCGAAGACAATCAGACGCTGCTCTACGACCTGACGCGCGCGGGCGAGGAATTCGTTCTGGCGCAGGGCGGTGAAGGCGGGTTGGGCAACGCGCATTTCAAGAGTTCGACGAACCGCGCGCCGCGCAAGTCGACGAAGGGCGAGCCTGCGGAAGAGAAGACGATTTGGCTTAGGCTGAAGCTGATCGCCGACGTTGGGATTATCGGTCAGCCGAACGCGGGGAAGTCGACGTTCCTCGCCACCGTTACGCAGGCGCGGCCGAAGATCGGCAACTATCCGTTCACGACGTTGAACCCGCAGCTTGGCGTCGCCGCGATCGATCAGAGCGAATTCGTCATCGCCGATCTGCCCGGCTTGATCGAAGGCGCGCATGAGGGCGTGGGGCTTGGCGACCGGTTCTTAGGGCATGCGGAACGTTGCGGCGTTCTTCTGCATTTGCTCGACGGCGGTCAGTCGCCGCAGGATTTGGCGAAGGCCTATGTCACCGTGCGGCGCGAGATCGAGGCCTACGGCCACGGGCTTGAGCACAAGTACGAAGTGCTGGTGCTCAACAAGAGCGATCTGATGAGCCCCGGCGATACGGAGCGCAAGCGGCGCGCGGTCGCCGAAGTGTCCGGCGTCAACGCGATGATGATGTCGGGCGAACAGGGCGACAACGTGGAGAGCGTGTTGCGCGCTCTCGCCGCGGCGCTGGCGCAATGGCGCGCCGAGCATCCGCCGACCGTCGTCGCCGACACCGAAGCGGTGCGCGCGCAGGAGCGCATGCAGGAGCCGGAGCGGCTTCCGACCGAGCGGGGCTGGGCGCCGTGAGCGTCAAGCTCACTTCCGCGCGTACCCTCGTCGTCAAAATCGGTTCTTCAACTCTGGTGGATGCGGCGTCGGGCGCGCTGGCGCGCGATTGGCTTGTCGCATTCGCGGCCGATGTCGCGCGGGTGAAAGCGCGTGGTCAGGACGTCGTGCTTGTGTCGTCGGGGGCGATCGCGTTGGGGCGGCGTGCGCTGGGGCTTGGCGCGGGCGCGCTGAAACTCGAAGAGGCGCAAGCATCGGCGGCGGTCGGGCAAATCGCCTTGGCGCGGGCGTGGAGCGAGGCGCTGGCCGCGCACGGCGTCACCGTCGCGCAGGTTCTGCTCACGCTCGGCGACACGGAGAACCGGCGGCGCTATCTGAACGCGCGATCGACGCTGAAGACTTTGATCGGACTCGGCAGCGTGCCGGTGATCAACGAAAACGACACCGTCGCGACGGCTGAGATCCGCTTCGGCGACAACGACCGGCTGGCGGCGCGCGTGACGGGGATGATCGAGGCCGATTGTCTGGTGCTGCTGTCGGACATCGACGGACTCTATGGGTCGAACCCGCGGCTGGACGCCAATGCGCGCTTCATTCCGGAAGTGAAGGCGATTACGCCGGAGATCGACGCCATGGCGGGGGCGGCCGGGTCCGATATGGGATCGGGCGGCATGGCGACGAAGATTTTGGCGGCGCGGATCGCGATGGATGCGGGCGCCAACATGGTGATCGCGAACGGCGCGTTGCGGCCGCCGCTGAAAGCGATCGAAGAAGGCGCGCGGTGCACGTGGTTCGTCGCGCCGGCGACGCCTGCGGCTGCGCGCAAGCGATGGATCTCCGGCGCGTTGAAGCCTGCGGGCCAGATTACGATCGATGCCGGCG
Source organism: Alphaproteobacteria bacterium (assembly GCA_016792645.1). GTDB lineage: Bacteria > Pseudomonadota > Alphaproteobacteria > Micropepsales > Micropepsaceae > SZUA-430. The sequence goes on from JAEUMM010000118.1 coordinate 2,081, forward strand.
CGGTGAACGCGCTTGCGCAGGGTAAGAGTTTGTTGCCGGCGGGCGTCGTCGCCGTCGACGGCGCATTCGAGCGCGGCGATTGCGTCGTCGTTAAGGATCCGGGCGGGCGCGAGGTGGCGCGCGGCCTTGTCGCCTATGGCGCGGAGGATGCGCGTAAAATTGCGCGGGTGAAAAGCGGCGACATCGAAGCCATCCTCGGCTACCGTGGGCGGACAGAGATGATCCATCGCGACGACATGGCGCTGATGCGCACATGAGCACCCACACCACAGACCGCGAAGATATCGACGCCACGCTGGACCGGATGGGTGTTGCGGCGCGCGCGGCGGCGCGCGTGCTGGCGAAATCCGACAAGACGCAGCGCGCGGCCGCGTTGCATGCGATGTCGCACGCGGTGCTTGCGCACGAGAAGGCGATCCTTGCGGCCAACGCGCGCGACCTCGAGCTTGCGGCGCAGAGCGGGGCGGGGCCCGCATTCGCGGATCGATTGAGACTCACCTCGGAGAGCGTGCGGGCGATGGCGCAGGGGATCGAGGCCGTGGCCTGGCTTTCCGACCCGCTGGGCTCTGCTGAGGCCGAATGGACGCGGCCCAACGGTTTGAAGATCGCGCGCGTGCGCGTGCCGATCGGCGTCATCGGCATCATCTATGAGAGCCGGCCGAACGTGACGGCGGACGCGGCGGCGTTGTGCGTCAAGTCGGCGAACGCGGTCATTCTGCGCGGCGGGTCGGAAGCGTTGTGCTCATCGCGCGCCATTCAGGCCGCGATCGCCGAGGGCTTGGAACGTGTCGGGTTTCCGGCGGAGGCGGTTCAATTGGTGCCGACCGCCGACCGCGCGGCGGTGGGACGGATGCTGGCGGGACTGGACGGCGCGATCGACGTGATCATTCCGCGCGGCGGCAAGAGCCTGATCGCGCGGGTGCAGAAGGATGCGCGCGTGCCGGTGCTGGCCCATCTCGACGGCAATTGTCACGTCTATGTCGACAAGGCGGCCGATCTTCAGAAGGCGCTGGACATCGTTTTGAATTCGAAGATGCGCCGCGTGTCGGTGTGCGGGGCGGCGGAGACGCTGCTTGTCGACGCGGCGGGCGCGGGGCGGTTGCTCAGGCCCTTGGTGCTGGCGTTGATCGAGGCGGGGTGCGAGGTGCGGGGCGACCGGATCACGCAAACCGTCGACCCGCGCGTCGAAGGCGCGGACGAGGACGATTGGTATACGGAGTATCTGGACGCGATCATGGCGGTGAAGGTCGTGGAAGGCGTCGAAGGCGCGATCGCACACATTGCGAAGTTCGGTTCGTCGCACACGGACTCGATCGTCACCGAGGACAAGGTGGCTGCGGAAACGTTCCTGCGCGAGGTCGACAGCGCGATCGTTCTGCACAACGCTTCAACGCAGTTCGCCGACGGCGCCGAGTTCGGCTTCGGCGCGGAAATCGGGATCGCCACCGGGCGGCTGCATGCGCGCGGGCCGGTCGGCGCGCGTGAACTCACCACCTTCAAATACGTCGTGCGCGGCAATGGCCAAACCCGGCCCTGACACGCTGCCCGAGCGCGCGGTGTCGCTGGCGCGATGGGGCGCGCGCATCGGGCTCTTGGGCGGGTCGTTCAATCCGGCGCATGAAGGGCACCGCCACCTGAGCCTGATTGCGCTTCGGCGGTTGAAACTCGACATCGTGTGGTGGGTGGTCGCGCCGCAGAACCCGCTGAAGAGCGCAGATGACATGGCGCCCTTGGAACGCCGGCTTGCGCACGCGCGCGACGTGGCGGCCCATCCCGACATCGTCGTCAGCGCGATCGAGACGGAACTCGGCACGCGCTACACCGTCGACACGATCGCCGCGTTGAAACGCCGCTTCCCCGTCGCGCATTTCGTTTGGCTGATGGGCGGAGACAACCTGGCCCAGTTCCATTTGTGGCGGCGGTGGCAAACGATTGCGTCCTTGGTGCCGATCGGCGTGATCGCACGGCCCGGCTTTACCTCGCGTGCTTTGGCAAGCCCGGCCGCGCAAGCCATGAAAGATGCGCGCGTGCGCGATGCGGCGCACCTGGCCGACCACGCGCCGCCGGCCTGGACGTTCATCCAAGAGCGGCTTGACCCCGCCTCCGCCACCGCGCTGCGCAACCGCGGCGTGTGGCGCTGACGCCGCATGCTTAAGGCAAATCTTTGGCGCCAAACCGCGCTTCGCGCGTTCACTTTGACGCGAAACTCTTGGAAATCGTCATCGTTGCGTTATTTCAAATGTGTTAGCCTGATTATCGCCTCGGTGCTTCGCATTGAGGCTCGTCTTGTGAGAAGGATTTCCGCTCTGGTTCATACGGTGCATGACTTTGTAGACCGCATGTCGGTGGACTGGGAGCACCCTTTCAACCGCGTCAGCAAAGGAGCTCACCACTGACCGCCAAGCGTACGACCCGCTCACCGCGGGCGAAGTCCACCGCGCCGGCCAAGCGTAAGGCGCCGGTGAAAAAGGCGGCTGCCGCGAAATCCGCGAAACAGCTTCCGTCCGAACCCAGCAAGAAATTGCTCGACTTGGTCCTGAAGACGCTCGACGCCGACAAGGCGGAAGACATCGTCTCGATCGAGCTCGCCAACAAGACGCCGATGGCCGACTACATGGTGATCGCGAGCGGACGCTCGAACCGCCATGTCGCCGCGATCGCCGAGCATCTCTCGGAAGAGCTGAAGAAGCAGGGCATCAGGGGCCGCGCCGAAGGATTGCCCGCGGGCGATTGGGTGCTGGTCGACGCGATGGACGTGATCGTCCACGTGTTCCGTCCCGAGGTGCGCGCGTTCTACAATCTGGAGAAGATGTGGAGCGACGGCGCGTCGGTCGCCGAAGCGGTCTAACGCTTCGCCTTGGCGCTTGAGATCGAGATCCTGGCCGGCGGGCGCGCGAAGTCCGCGCCGGAACACCAGATGGCACTCAGTTATTTGACCCGAGCCCGCGACACAGGCCGCGCGCTCGGGTTTTCCTTGTTTGCGCTCAACGAAGCCGACGAGCGAAAGCCGGAGAAGATCGTCGAGGCGTGCGCCGACGCGCCTCTGCTTGTTGCCCTCGACGAGCGCGGCAAGTCGTTGTCGAGCGATGCGTTCGCCAGGCAGCTGGCGTCGTGGCGCGACGCGGGCGAAGCGCGCGCGCTGTTCGTCATCGGCGGAGCGGACGGATTGCCCGCAGCGGTGAAACCCAAGGCGCGGTTGACGCTCGCCTACGGCACGCAGACGTGGCCACATCTCTTGGTGCGCACGATGCTCAGCGAGCAGTTGTTCCGTGCCATGACGATCTTATCAGGTCATCCGTATCATCGGGTGTAGGCGCGCCCCTAGCGTCATGGTGGGCCGTCGCCACGAGTCTTTGGACGCTCGCGCGCCCTCATCCGTCAAGCCCGGCCATGACGACGAAGGTCAGCGCAACTATGTCGCCGGTTGCGGCCCGTCCAGGCAACACAGTTCGCGGCATCAGGTCATCGGTCCGTAGGCCGCCGGGAAATCGGCGATGGAGAGATTTTCCGTGCCCGGTGCAAGAACGAA
>JAEUMM010000194.1 GCA_016792645.1 Alphaproteobacteria bacterium
CGGGATTCGCTGCAAAGCGAAATCGCGATCCTCGACAATCGCCGCGGCCAGTATTTGAAGATCGTCGAGGGGCTTGAGGCGCAACTGGGCTCCGTCAAGCGCCAGACGGTGCTGATCGATGAGGAGCAGGCCGCCGTCCAGGTTCTCTACGACAAGGGTTTGTCGCCGCTGCCCAAGCTTTTGGCGCTCAAGCGTACACGCGCGGCGTTGGACGGCCAGCGCGGCGAATTGATCGCATCGATCGCGGAGAACCGATTGCGCGCGAGCGAGGTCGACATGGAGATCCTCAATCTTCGCAACGCGCGCCTCGACAAGATCTCCACGGAAATGCGCGAGGTGCAGAAGCGGCGCTTCGAGCTTGTCGACCGTATCAAGGCGGCCGCCGGGCAATTGAAGCGCATGACGATCACCGCGCCCAGCGACGGCGTTGTCGTATCGACGACGATCCACTCGCCCGGCCAAGTCGTGCGGCCGGGCGATACACTGCTTGAGATCGTGCCGCAAAACGACCGCCTCATCATCGAGGCCCAGATCAAGCCCGACGATGCCGACAACGTGCATCCTGGTATTGCCGCGCACGTGCGCTTGATTCCCTTCAAGACTCAGTTCCAACCGGTCGTTGCAGGAAGAGTGCGGTCAATCTCCGCCGACCGTCTGCGCGATCCGCAGACCGGCGCTCCGTACTATCAGGCCGAGGTCGAACTCGACCGTGAGGCGGTCGCGGCGGTGCTTGGGCGCGACGGCCTTCAGCCCGGTCTGCCCGCAGAGGTCATAATCAGTCTCGGCTCGCACACCGCGCTTGAGTATTTGGTTGCGCCGATGAACCGGCGCCTGCAGCACGCAATGCGCGAGGAGTGAGTTCGCGGGGCGCAGCGCAAAGCGCCGCCTCGAAGCGAGATCACCGCGCCCCGGTCAGCGGCGGCGTTCTGAGCCAATTCGGGACAGGAGGACGCGCTCGTAACCATAGGGGTGCGGCGGTCCCGTGTTACGGCAGAAAACTTGCTTCGTTGGTTGCCAGGCGACGGACTGTGCCACCGGCGTGGTGAACGTTGCCGCCAAGGGCGTAATGCGCATGCGGATGCTGGTCATCGAAGATGACGAGAAGACTCTGCGGTTGTTGAAGCAGGGCTTCAGCGAGCACGGCTTCGTCGTCGACGGCTGCTCCGACGGCATCGACGGGCTGGAGGCGGCGGTTTCTCAGGAATACGACCTCATCATTCTCGACGGCATGCTGCCGCGCAAAGACGGCTGGGACGTGCTGGAACAATTGCGCCGCACAGACGGCAACACGCCCGTGCTGATGTTGAGCGCGCGCGACGCCGTCGAATACCGCGTGAAGGGGCTGACGATCGGCGCCGACGACTACGTCGTGAAACCGTTTGCCTTTTCTGAACTGATCGCGCGCGTGCACAGCATCCTGAAGCGCCGCAAGGACTCGCTTCCTTCGACGCTGACGTTCGAGGATCTTGCTCTCGATCCAAAGCGTTTCGATGTCGCGCGCGCAGGCCAGAAGATCGAATTGACGTTGAAGGAGTTTCTGCTGCTTGAACTGCTGCTGCGCCATCAGGACGACGTGCTCTCGCGCGCCTATATCGCTGAGCAGGTGTGGGACATGTCATTCGACTGCGACAGCAACGTGGTCGAGGTCAATATCCGCCGGTTGCGATCGAAGATCGACGACCCGTTCGCACGCAAGCTGATCCACACCGTTAGGGGACGCGGCTATGTCGTTCGCTAGCGGCGTGCGCGGTCAGTCGTTGGCCGCAAAGCTCGTCATCTGGTTCGCGGGAGCGGCCACCGCGCTGGTTCTGCTGACGGCGGGGCTGCTTTATCTGGCGTTGGTGCAAGGCGTGGCGTGGCGCGACGACCAGGTGTTGATGAAGCGCGCGGCTACGGTGCGCGATCTTATCCGCGCGGAGAAGGTCGACGTCGATTATCTCGATCATGAAGTGAGCGAAGATCTGGAAGGTCCACGCCAACTCTTTATGCGCATCGCGGGGCCGCTGGCCATCGGCATTCATGAGACACCGCTGATGCCGGAAGGATTGCTGCCTGACCGCTTTCCCGATGCCGCCGTCTTGGGCCCGGACGAATTCCACTATGCGCAGATCGACGATAGCGAGGGGCGCCGCTTTCGTGCGGTGACTTTGCGCACGCGGGCGTCCGCGTCTGCGGGTGGCGGCTTCGTCACCATTCAGATGGCCTTGGACACCAGCTTGGATTCCGAAGTCCTTGCGCACTATGCCGAACTTATCGTCTTCGTCGTCGCGGCGGCTCTTGCGCTGTCGATCTTCATAGGCTTGTGGATCGTGCGGACGCAACTTGCCTCGCTTAAGAGGATGTCGGCCGAGATCATGGAAATCGGTCACTCGACTCTCGACCGGCGCGTGTCGCTGGAAGGGCTGCCGACGGAGTTGGGCGACGTGGCGACGCAGTTCAATCATATGGTGACGCGCCTGGAGAGCGCCTATGGCTCGCTCCGCCGGTACGCCGACGACGTGGCGCACGAACTGCGTACGCCGCTGAACCGCATTCAATTGGAGGCGGAGCTGGCGCTTCGCGGCTCGCGCACGGCCGATGAGTACCGAGAGGCGCTCGCCTCCACGCTCGACGAGTGCGAGCATCTCAGCTCGATGGTCAAAGCGCTGCTTTTCATCGCGCGCGCCGAGAACGGCCGGGCCGAGGTGGCGTACGAGAAGCTGAACGTCGCGGAACGGCTTGAGAAGATCCGCGTGTTTTTCGAGAACAGTGCGGCGGAATCCGGCGTCGGCCTGACGCTCGAATGCGATCCGGTGCTGTCGCTCAATGCCGACGGTACGCTTTTCCAGCGTGCGGTCAGCAATTTGGTCGCGAACTCGATCGCGCATACACCCGAGGGCGGCGAGGTGCGCTTGCGCGCCGCGGCCGACGATGCGGGTGTCGTGGTCGACGTGACGGACACGGGCGAAGGCATCGCGTTCGAGCACCAACTTCACGTCTTCGACCGTTTCTTCCGCGGCGACGTGGCGCGACGGACCGACAAGGATCGCGTCGGCCTGGGTCTCGCGATCACGAAGAGCATCGTCGATCTGCACCGCGGCCGGATCGCGCTCGACAGTTCGCCCGGGGCGGGCACGCGCTTTTCGCTTCATTTTCCCGCGGCATAGTCAGCTCTCAAGATTCGGATGTTCCTCGTTTGACGGCGCAGTTCGCGTCGCAAAAGATATTTATCGTGAACGGGAATAAGTCCGTGAGTCATGCCGGCGTTAGGCCGATGTAATCTTGGTGACACCTTGTCTTTCGTAGACTCCGTAGCTGTAGGGGTCTCGGCAGCGGGTAGCTGCCGCCAATGGAAAGCCGAAGCGCGGCTGGACGATGGCTGTGCGAGCACTGTGCTCGCGCAAATGCGGGCGCTTGTCTGCCCGGTGCCGGGAACCCAATCAGGTTGCGAGGACACCGGCCATGACTGCGACGTTCAATCGAGGCGATCTCGAATTTCTGCTGACGCAGATTCTGCAGGCGGAAGGCGGGCAGCCGCCCGTTAACCCGCATCTGGCCTTCGGGCTGCGCGAGGTCGCCGGAACCAACAACAACCAGGTTCCGGGGCAGGGCACTTTCGGTTCTGCCGATCAGGTCTTCCCCACGGCGACGCAGCAGTATTTCCAGACGGTGACGGTCAACGTCGACGGTACGATCTTCGATCCGCATCCCGGCGTCGACGGCGACACGATGACGACGTCCTATGCGCAGACGTCGCCGAACAATCTGGTCGTCGATCCGGGTCCGCGGACAATCAGCAACCTCATCTCGGACATCAGCGCGAACAACCCCGCGGCGGTGCAGACCGCACAGGAGTTCGCGGCGCAGCTGGGCGACGGGTACACGGCGCTGTCGACCATTCCGACCTATGACGCGCTGATGCAGTCCTATGCGGATGGGCAGAACCTGTTCATCGGCAATATCACGCCGGACGCCGGGCTTTCGGCGCCGTTCAATGGCTGGATGACGTTCTTCGGCCAGTTCTTCGATCATGGCCTGGATCTGATCACGAAGGGCAACGCTGGGACGATCTTCATCCCGCTGGCGGCGGACGATCCGCTGCGTACGTTGGGCCCTGACGGCGTTGCCGGCAACGGCGACGAGGTGCCGGCCGGTCAAGCGTTCATGGTGCTGACGCGCGCGACGAACGAGCAGGTGCTGCCGGGCGCCGATGGCGTTCTGGGCACGTCCGACGACATTCACCAGAGCATCAACACCACGACGCCGTTCGTCGACCAGAACCAGACTTACTCATCGCATCCGTCGCATCAGGTTTTTCTGCGCGAGTACGTCCAAGGTGCGGACGGCAATCTACATACAACCGGTAAACTGCTGCAGCACGCCGCGGGCGGCGACAACGTCCTGGGCACCGGGGACGACAACTCGGGTATGGCGACGTGGGCCGACCTGAAGGCGAATGCGCTAAAGCTGGGCATCGTTCTCACAGACTACAACGTCAGCGACGTACCGCTGTTGGCCACCGATGCTTACGGCAACTACCTGCCGGGCGCGCACGGGCATGTGCAGGTGGTGATCGACCTGGGCGGCGGTGTGCATGGCCTGGTCGAGATGAACCCGGCAAGCCCGCAAGCACTGCCCGCGAACGCCGTCTTCACGGGGCATGCCTTTATCAACGACATGGCGCATTTCGCGACGCCGTTCTCGTCCAGCGGCGTGGCGCTCGCGGCCGACGCCGATACGACGGCCGGCAATCCGCAGGGGCCGACGACCTACGACAACGAGCTGCTCGACGCGCACTATGTGGCGGGCGACGGCCGCGTCAACGAGAACATCGCGCTGACTGCGGTGCATGAGATCTTCCATGACGAGCACAACCGTCTGATCGACCAGATCAAGGCGTTGGTCCAGGCGGAACTGAACAACGGTGACACAGCTTTTGCGAGCGACTGGGTGTTGCCCGGCGTTACGCTGTCGCCGGGCGTTGCGATCACGGACGCGCAGTGGAACGGCGAGCGGCTGTTCCAGGTGGCGAAGTTCGGCACCGAGACGCAGTACCAGCATCTTGTCTTTGAAGAATTCGCGCGCAAGGTTGCGCCGACGATCCACCTGTTCGGCAATGTCGACATCCACCTCGACGCCGCCATCACGTCGGAGTTCGCGAACGCGGTCTATCGCTTCGGCCACTCGATGCTGGACGAGAACGTCGCGCGGTTCGAGTTGAACCCCGACGGAACGCCGGTGATCGGGCCGGATGGGCAACCCGTACTGACCGCTATCGGTTTGATCGAGGCGTTCACGAACCCGCTTGCCTTTGCGGAGCGCGGCGCCAACGCTGCGGCCGAGCTGGCGCAGGGGGGCACGCATCAGATCGGTAGCGAGATCGACGAGTTCGTGACCGGGGCGTTGCGCAACAACCTTCTCGGTCTGCCGCTCGATCTACCGGCGCTGAATATTGCACGCGGTCGCGACACCGGCGTGGCGCCCTTGAACCTGGTGCGCGCGCAGATCTACGACGCGACGCACGATCAGACGCTGAAGCCCTATGCGAGTTGGACGGAGTTCGGCCAATTCCTGAAGCATCCGGCATCGCTGATCAACTTCGTTGCCGCCTATGGGATGCATGCGTCGATTATTGGGGCCCCGACGCTGGACGACAAGCGCGCAGCGGCGATGGCGCTGGTGTCGATGGGTCTGGACCCGGCGAGCAAGACGGGCGATGCCGCGCATCAGGACGCCTACAACTTCATGCACAGTTTGGGTGCCTATGCGAACGACGTCGGCAATCCGCTTGCCGTGCATGCGCAGTGGAGCACGGGGTCGATTACGGGTCTCGACAACGTCGATCTTTGGATCGGCGGTTTGGCGGAGAAGCAGAATCTATTCGGCGGGCTCTTGGGTTCGACGTTCAACTTCATCTTCGAGACGCAGCTTGAGCATCTGCAGGACGGGGACCGGCTCTACTATCTGCCGCGCATCGAAGGCATGCATTGGGGCGCGGAGATCGAGAACAACTCGTTCGCGGAGATGATCACCGCGAACACCGGCGCGAAGCATTTGCCGGGCAGCATCTTTTTGACGCCTGAATATACGGTGGAAGCGAGCACGGTGACGGATGATCCGGCGACGTGGCTCAAGAACCCCGTTACGGGCGCCTACCTTGTCGAGAAGTTGCCCGACGGTACGGTGCATTTCATCGGCGACGACAATTTCTTCGGCAACACGATGGTGTTGGGCGGCACCGAAGGCGACGACCGCCTGCAGGCCGGCCATGCCGACGACGACACCGTCTGGGGCGACGGCGGTAACGACTGGATCGACGGGGGCAACGGCAACGACTTCCTCTACGGCGGCACCGGCGACGACACGATCGTCGACAGCGGCGGCGACGACGTCATCCACGGCGACGCCGGCAACGACAGGATCAACGGCGGCCTCGGCGACGACATCATCTTCGGCAACGACGGCGACGACTATATCGAGACCGGCTACAGCATCTTGGGCGACGAAGCACAGGGCGGGCTGGGCAACGACATCATCGTCGGCGGCGACGGCGACGACGCGCTGATCGGCAACGAAGGCGACGACTGGCTTGAAGGCGGCGACGGCGGCGACGGCTTGGTCGGCGACACCGGCGCGCCGACGGGGCAAGTCCCGCTGTTCGCGGGCAACGACGTTTTGGACGGCGGCGCGAACGGCGACAAGATGGTCGGCTTCAGCGGCGACGACATCATGTTGGGCCAGGGCGGCTTCGACAAGTTCAACGGCTTGCTGGGCTTTGACTGGGCGGACTTCGAGAAGGAAGCGAACGGCGTCAGCGTCGATATGGAGCGGCGCGAGTTCATCCCGAACCAGCAGCAACTGGCGGGCGACGCGGTGCGCGACTTCTTCGTCGAAACGGAGGCAACCAGCGGCTCGCGCTTCGACGACTTCCTGCAGGGCACGGAGGACGTGGGCGGCGCAGCGGCGGTGTTCAACGAACTGACCAATGTCGACCTGATCTTCAACCTCAAAGGGTTCTTCGTCGGCGGCCAGGCCTATAACTGGGACGCGACGGGTACGCCGGTCGCGGGCGGCGTCGGCTTCAGTACGGGCAACATTCTACTCGGCGGCGACGGCAGCGACACGATTGTCGGGCGCGGCGGCAACGACATCATCGACGGCGACGCCTGGCTGCACGTGGAGCTGTCGAGCCATATGCCCGGTGCGGAGATCATTCGCGAGATCCGGTTCGACTACACCGACGGCGACATCGACACCGCGGTCTATCGCGATGTGGCGGCGAATTATTCGATCAATCTGACACCGGACGCGGAAGGCTTCATCACGATCGCGCATATCGCGCAGACGCCGGGTGTGGCGCCGGACGGCATCGACCGTCTGCGGAACGTGGAGCGCATTCAGTTTGCGGACACCGTGATCAACGTCGATACCAGCCCGAATGCTAACCAACTACCGACCGGTACGCTTCTCGTCTTGGGCGATACCGATCCTGCGGTTGTGGGCGTCGACCCCGTGGTCGGCAGTCCGCTGACGGCCGATGCGTCGGGTGTGAGCGATGTGGACGGCATCGTGCCGGGGTCGGTGCACTTCCAATGGCAGCAGCAGGTCATTGCCGCGGGCGGCCAAAACGCGTGGGTGAACATCACCGGCGCGACGAACGCGAGCTTCACGCCGACGAACCTGCAGCTCGGCAATCCTCTGCGTGTGGTCGAGACGTTCACCGACGGCAAGGGCTTGGTCGAGACGGTGGCCTCAGCGGCAACGAACGTGCTGGCACCCGATCTGACCGTGAACACGGCGCCGTTCCTTGTACCGCAGCAAGGCCAGATTGGCCTTGCCGACACAAATGCGCGGACCGGGTTTGCAATCGACCTGTTCCTGCCGCTCGCGCTGAACTTCGGCGACAACGAGACGGCGGCGAACCTTCTGACGTTCACGGCGCGGCTTGCGGGAACGAATCAGATTCTGGACGGCAGCGCCGCAGCGCGGGGACTGACGTTCGCGCTGGTGCCGGATCCGGTTAACGGCGGTTTCAGCGGTGCGACGGTCAAGGGTATCGTCAACACGCCGGGGGCGATCGCTATCACCGTGACGGCGACGGACCAGGGCAATGCGAATGTTCCCGATCCTGAACCTTCGCAGCTGAGCATCACGGATACGTTCGTCATCAATGTTCAGACGGGCAATCTGGCGCCGGTGCCGGCGGCTGCGGCGGAGAATTTTGCGACCAACGAAGACACTGCGCTGAACGGTCTCCTGCTTGCCGGCAGCGACGTGGACGGTCCGGCGCCAACCCCGGTGTTCCGCTTGGTCGACGGTTCGGCGGTGAACGGCACGGTTGCGGTTACAGGCGCTACGGGGGCGTTCGTCTTTACGCCTACGGCAGACTTCGCCGGACAGGCTTCGTTCCAGTACCGCTTGTTCGATGGGCTGACGTTCAGCGCGCCGAAGACGGTGACGCTGGACGTGCTGGCGGTCGACGACGGTGTTGCGGAGGTCACGATCACCGGGACGGCGGCGCCGGGCGGCACGCTGTCTGCGGTTATCGGGGCGGATCCCGACGGCCCGTGGATCGGCGGTACTGACACCTATCAGTGGTTCCGCGACGGCGTGGCAATCGGTGGTGCGACGGGCATCGACCTGACGCTCGGCACGGCGGACGTCGGGCACGTGTTTTCGGTGCAGGCGTCGTACACGGACGGGCAGGGCTTTGTGTATACGAGCGCGTCGGCGCCTGTCAGCACAGCGACCGACCCTGTGGGCATGGTCGGCGTCACCGGCATTCCGGGCGGCGGTGTGCCGCCGCGCATCAGCGCCTTCAATACACTCAGCGACCCGGACTTTGGCATCGTCGGGGACACGGTGTTCTACGCCTGGGAGATATCGACCAATGGTGTGGCGTGGACGAATGCACCAGCCGCGCGGGTCAGCGACGATACGCTGACGTTCACTCCGGCGACGACCACCGGCGGCTTTGTCCGGGTGACAGTGATTTACATCGACGGGTTCGGGAATCTGAACACGGCGACGTCCGATGCGATGCGCTATGTCGTCGATACGACGCAGACGCATGTGCTCTTGGGCACGGCTGTGGACGAGTTGATCTTCGGCAACGGCGGGTCGGACCAGATCACCGGCGGGGCGGGGAACGACTTCCTGCAGGGCGGTGCGGGGAACGACACGTTCTTCGCCAGCGTCGGCGACGGCAACGATACCTATGACGGCGGCGCCGGCACCGATACCTACACGCTGGCCAACACGACGGCGGCCTCGACGGTCGACCTCACCGCCGGAACGTCGGCGAGCGCGCAGACCGGCGTGGACCTTCTGTTCTCGATCGAGAACGTGACGGGCAGCGACGGCGACAACGTTCTCATCGGAAACGCGGCGGCGAACACGCTACGCGGCAATGGCGGCAACGACACGTTGGACGGTGGGTCGGCCGGCGGCGATACACTGATCGGCGGGGCCGGCAACGATACATACATCGTCAGCCACGCCGGCATGACGCTGAACGAGAGCGCGAACCAGGGCATCGACACGGTGCTGTCGAACCGGACGTTCACGCTGGCCAACAATTTCGAGAACCTCACGCTGACTGGGACCGGAAACATCAACGGCTCCGGCAACGCGCTGGCGAACGTCATCATCGGGAACTCGGGCAACAACACGCTGAGCGGGGCCGGCGGCAACGATACGTTCATCGCCACCATCAACGACGGCAACGACGCCTATGACGGCGGCAGCGGCACCGACACCATCGACTTCGGCGGCATCACCGCGGCGATGAACATCAATCTGCGCAACGGTACGGCGACGGGTTCGCAGATCGGCAACAACACGCTCGGCGGCATCGAGATCGCTATCGGCGGATCAGGTAACGACACCATCACCGCCGGCACCGCGCCCGAGCAACTGACAGGCGGCGGTGGCGCGGATACGTTCGTCTATCAAACAAGCACGGCGGCCGGCAATGGCGCGAACCGGTCGGTGATCACAGACTTCGCGGCCGGCGTGGACAAGATCAATCTCGCCGCGCTGGACGCAGATTCGCGCGCGGCGAGCCCGGGCGTGCAGCACTTCACGTTCGACGGGCTGTTGGGTGCCGGCGTGAATCCGACCACTGGTCACATCGGCTATCACTTTGTGACGATCGCTGGCCAAGAGCACACGATCATCGACGGGAACATCCGTACGGCGAATGCGATCGATACGACCGTCGACTTCCAGATCGATTTGTTGGGTCACGTGGCGCTGACGGCCACCGACTTTTTCTTGGTCTAAGGCGGCGCGGGGACATGGGGGACAACATGAGCGTTCAACTGAAATCCTTCGGGCGATTGGCAGCGGCGTTGGTGCTGGCGGCCGTATCGGCGGGGCCGGTGTTTGCGCAAGCGGCACCGGGTTTCGACGTGCCCACCGGTGCTGCCGCGAGCCCGCTCTTCGGGGTGCAACCCTTCACGGCGGAGATGATGCTGTTCGAAGAGTTCGGAACGAAGCCTGTTCCCAATTCGACCTGCCCGACTTGCACCATGCTGCCGGCGCCGGCGACATGCGGGGCATCGCCAGTGTCGGCGGCGTTGGATACGTTCTTGGGGCAGCCGCTGTGGCCGACGCCGACGCGCGCGGCCAATACAGCGCAAGCCAACCCGTGGTCTGCGAAGATCGCCACCTGCGTCAAACCACTTGCGACCAGCGCGATCGAGGGACGGCCATCGGGGGAGTGGTTCGCGCATCAGCGTTGGACCGAGTTTCCGTCGAAGGTCTTCTTCCAGTCGGCGACCGCCGGCGCGCGGCCGAACGGCGGCTTGCGCGACTCGCTGCAGCGGCATCATTGGGCGACAGGCGAGTTCAAAGTTGGCGGGCTCTATTATCGCGGCGGTACAAACAAGAATTTGCAGGTGCGTTTCCATCCGGCCTTTCCGGTGCAGAACGCGAACTCGGTGTGGACGTTCGACGGCACGATGCCGCCGAAGCTTTTGATGGCGCGGTATGGCGAGCCGATCCTGTTCCGCCACTTCAACGCCTTGCCGCTCGACGCGGCGGCGAACAACGGCTTCGGCATTCACACGCTGACCACGCATGAGCATAATGGGCACAATCCCGCGGAAAGCGACGGGTATGCGGCGGCGTTCTTCTTCCCCGGTCAGTACTACGACTATCACTGGCCGATGGTGCTGGCAGGCCATGACTCGATCAACGCCGCGGCAACCGACATTCGCGCCGGCATGCCGAACGGTTCGGGCGGCATCACCAAGATCCGCGGCGACTGGCACGAGACGATGAGCACGCATTGGTTCCACGACCACATGCTCGATTTCACGGCGCAGAATGTCTACAAGGGCAGCGCCGCGATGATGAACTACTACAGCGCGATCGACCGCGGCCGCGAAGGGTTTCAGTGCAACTACGCGAACGCCAGTAATCCCAATCTCTGTTTGCCCAGCGGCACGGCTCTCGATTGGGGCAATCGCGACTATGACGTGAACCTGATGATCGCTGACAAGGCGTGGGACGCGACCGGCCAGCTGTTCTTCAACATATTCAACAAAGACGGCTTTCTGGGCGACCGGGTGCTGGTCAACTGGACATACAAGCCGTTCTTCAACGTGCGTGCGCGGCGCTACCGTTTCCGCATCTTGAACGGCGCGGTGTCACGCTATTTCAAGATCGCAGTCGTGACGGAAGCCGGGCAACGCGTGCCGTTCCACATGATCGGCAACGACGGCAACATCATGGAGAATGCGGTGCCGTTCCCGAACGCGCAGAGCCAAGATCTGCCGCAGATGGGCATCGCCGAACGCTATGACATCGTCGTCGACTTCAAGGGCTTTGCGCCGGGTACCAAGATCTATCTCGTCAATCTGCTGGAGCATCGCAACGGCACCGGGCCGCAGGCTGAGATTCCGCTCGCGAACATTCTCAACAACACGTATGTGGGCGATCCGGCGGTCGGCAAGTTCTTGGAATTCCGCGTCGTTGCCTATACGGGCGTCGATCAGAGTATGAACCCGGCCGACTATGTCGTCGGCAGGAAGACGATGATCCCGGCGCCGACCTTCACGGCGGCCGAACTGGCCGGCGCGCGTCAGCGTACCTTCCAATTCAGCAAGCAGAACGGCACGGACGACAAGCCGTGGACGATTGCCGTCGACGGCGGTCAGGGCTTTGGGATGGATCCGCACCGCATCTCTGCTGCGCCGACGAAGGGCGCCGTCGAGATCTGGCATCTGCGCGGCGGTTCGGGCTGGGCGCATCCCGTCCACATCCACTTCGAAGAAGGCAAGATCCTGTCGCGCGGCGGCGCGCCGGCGCCGCTGTGGGAAGCGGGTGCACGCAAGGACGTCTACCGCCTGAGTACGTTCGCCGACTCGTCGAACAACATCGACGTCGCGATCCGTTTCCGCGAGTTCATGGGCACCTATATGGAGCACTGCCACAACACGCAGCACGAAGACAACGCGATGCTGCTGCGCTGGGACATCAAAAATCCGGGTGCAGCGGTCGCTATCCCGACGCCGGTGCAGACGTGGGAGGGTACGTTCTATGAGCCGACCTTCGCGTTGCCGGCGGGCAACGGTGGTGGCGGTTGATGCGTCTTTGGCTGGCGCTTGCGCTGTCGATTGCATGGGCCGCGCCAGCGTACGCGGCTCAGCCTTGGCACGACGGGTATTTTCCAAACGTCTTGCTGACGGATCAAAGTGGGCGCTCGCACAGGTTCTATGACGACCTGATCAAAGGCAAGATTGTTGCGCTGAATTTTATCTACACGCGATGCAAGGACGTTTGTCCGGCGGACACCGCGCAGATGCTGCAGGTGGCGGATATCCTGGGCGATCGCGTGGGGCGCGACGTTTTCTTCTACTCGATCTCGATCGATCCAAAGAATGACACACCGCGTGTGCTCGCCCGCTACAAACGGATGTTCGGTGTTGGCGCGAACTGGCTCTTCCTCACGGGCAAGAAGAGCGACATTGAGACGATCCAACGCAAGCTTGGCTTGATCGGCGCGCAAGCGCCGTCTTTAAAGCAGCACAACACCAGTCTCATCGTCGGCAACGAAGCGACGGCGCAGTGGATCAAGCGCTCGCCCTACGACCATCCGAAATTGCTCGCGAATTTGTTGAGCGACGGGTTACGGAACTATGCGGCGACGAGCAACGCGGGCATGCAGTCGTTCGCGGCGGCAAAGCAGATCTCGGGGCAGACGCGCGGCGACTATCTGTTCCGCACGCGTTGCACCGCGTGCCACACGGTTGGCGCCGGGGACAAGCTGGGGCCGGACCTGAAAGGCGTCGTGGCCGCGCGCTCGCGTGCGTGGCTCACGCGCTGGCTCAAGGAGCCGGACAAGATGTTGGCCGAGGGTGATCCGACAGCGACAGCCTTGCGGGCGCGGTATCGGAATCTGCCGATGCCGAATTTGGGACTCAACGACGTCGACGCGGATGCGCTGATCGCGTATCTCGGCGCGCCGCAGCGCGAGGCTCAAGCTTCGAGCAAGCCGTTGCGAGCGCAGTAGGTAAGCGCCGCTGCAAACTGTTGCGTGACGTTGTGCTGAGCATCGCGGCCCAGCGCCTTCTCGAACGCCGCGAGCAGTTCGGCGCGGTTGCGTGAACCGTCCATCAGTTCAACGAGAGCGGCGATCGGCGGCGGCATCTTAACGGCGAGATGATTCTGGCCGGTCGCCCAGGGCTGGTTCGCAGACGCTTCAACGCGCGCGAGACGCCATGCGCGCGGCGCCGTGGCGTTCGCGCCGCCCACGTTCAGCGGATGTGCCCACGCGGTCGCCTGTCCTCGCTCCAGCATCCTCAGTAACGCCTTCAACGCCGGCGCCGCCGTGTCCGGCGCCGCGAGTTCTTCGAGCGGCAAGGTGGCGGGGTACGCGGTGGCGAGCTTCTGCAACATCTGCGCGGCGCCGGCTGTCTTGGGCGCGATCGTGGCGCCGTGTGCGTCTTTGAAGATGGGGCGCTCGCTCTTGCGTCCCTCAACAGCCGTGATACCGGCTGAGAAATGCAGGTCGCGCAGATTTTCAGCTTCGACTTTGCCGGTCGCCTGGGTCCGGTCCGCGCGCATAAGGAGCGAGCGGCGGAACGGGCGGCCGGAGAACAGGTCCAAATGCTGCTGCACTGCGATCGGATTGCCGTTCGCGACAAAGCGAATGTGCTTGGCGACCGCGGGGAAGAATGTCTCCGGCAGCGAGGTCGCGAGATCGCCTTCGCAAACATACGTCAGCTGCGCCGCCCTGGCGCGCTTCGCGAAGTCGCTGAAGTAGCAAGGCGCGTTGTTTTCGGCCAGGAACTCGCCCAACACATAGGCGCTGGGCGCCTTGGCCAAACGTTGCGCTTCACTGCGGATCAGGTTGGCGTACGGGCTTGCTCCGCTTAGCTTGCCTGCGATGTCGCTCAGAGCTTTGCGAGCCTTTGCGACGCGCCGGCTTGGCGCGTCGCTCGTGCCGGCGTGGAGCAGGCAGATGTCGCGGATGATGCGGCGCATGTGCCAACCCGGAAGCACGTTGTAGCTGATCGAAGCGACCCCGCCGGTGCTCAAGCTCTCGCCGCAGATGCGTAGGATGGCGTCCTGCGCGCGTCTGGGCACCCAACTGAAGACGCCGTGGCAAATGATGTAGTCGAACGACTGGCGTTCGAACGCGGCCTCGGTCAAATCGGCGCGGCGTATCGTGATGTTCGGAAGCGCAAGCTGCTCGATGCGGTTGTTGGCGTCGTCAACGTGCCGCTGCGAGAGATCGACGCCGACGAACGACGCTTGCGGAAATCTGGCCGCCAGGGGGATGATGTTGCCGCCCGAGGCGCAGCCAAGTTCCAGCACGCGCGCCTGCGCCACGTTCGGCGCGTCTAGACCGAACATGCGCAGCATGGCGGCGCTCTGCGCCGGCTGCGAATACGCGACCGGCAGCGAAGGGTACGGCAACTGGTCGTAGTCAGCCTCCGTCCGGCTGACTTGGACCGCGGCCGTGTCATCGATTTTTTGTGTGGCTCGCGTCACAGGTGTGCTCGTCGCTTCGGCCCGCAAGCCTAGCGGCAAAAGCGAAGCAAAACGTGAACGCGGGGGGTGCCGCCGCTGCGCGGTCGTTCGGCGCCGCTCTTCAGTTGGTATCGCTTGGAATTCCGCCCAAATCCGACGCGATTAGGCCGTGCAGGAGCCGCCACCCAGGACGCAGAACTTGGCGCAATGGGGATGGTTCAGAGCGACGGGCGCCAACGCGTCGGCGAGGCGGGGGCCGGTGTCGAACTGTGTGTCGTAGGGCAGAAGGGTGCAGGCGACGACGCTTGGGGCGCCGGCGCCGCTGCGCTTGATGACCATGCGGCTTGTCGCGCACATCATGTCGTCGGGGCGCTTGTTGAGGATTGTCCAGCAGCCTTCCGATATTTCGGGGACAGGGGCGTTCTCGTTCATTTCCGGGAAGAGGATCAGCGTCTCGGGATTCTGGGCGTCGATCGGGATCGCGTTGCGGGCGAAGAGCGCGGCATAGCCTTGGCGCATATCGTGCTCTTCGTCGCCCCAGCGGCAGCGGCCGGCGAGGGTGATCCGGAAGCCGTTGGCGGCGAGCCATCTTAGGCCGCGCAGAGCGATGTCGAAGCTGTTGGCGCCGCGTTCCTCGTCGTGTAGCTCGGGCCGCCAGTGGTCGATGCTGACGCGCAAGGACAGCCTGTCGCCGAAGCGTGCGCGCGCGTCTTTCAGCGCCGCCTGAACGCGCGGGCGCATCATCGGGCGCATGGCATTGGTGAGGATCAAGGCTTCGTGTCCCCGGCGGAGGACGATATCGAGCATCTGGAACAACGCCGGGTTCATAAAGGGCTCGCCGCCGGTGAACCCGACAAGGCGCGGCGTTTGACCGAGACGGTCTGCCTCGTCCAGCATGCCGGTGAGATCGGCCGCGGTCAGGTAGGCTAAGCGATCGTTCGTCGGCGAGGATTCGATGTAGCAGTTGGCGCACTCGATATTGCAGAGCGTGCCGGTGTTGAACCAAAGGGTCTCGAGCCGGCGCAGTTGGACCGTTGCGCGGCGTTCGCCCTTGGCGGTGATCAGCGGGTTGTCGAATTTGCGGGCGCCTTGAGCGCTGCCGGTCGCATGCATTCGTCGTGGGCTCTCTCGGCGGCGCCGATGTACGAAGGATGCGCCGATCAGCGATAGATTGCCTGATATCGCCGTATGAAGGAAGGTTCGTGGTCTTGAAGTCTTCGCGAGCGTGAAAATGCCGGCAAGTGTTGCGATCTTCGCCAAGGCGCCCGTCCCGGGATACGCGAAGACCCGCCTTGTCCCGCGGCTGGGGGAGGCCGGTGCGGCGGCGCTGCAGCGGCAGCTCGCCGAACACGCGGTGCGTGTCGCGATCGAGGCGGATGTCGGGCCGGTGGCTCTGTGGTGCATGCCGGATTGCGAGCATCCGTTCTTTGCCGATCTTCAGCGGCGCTATGGCGTTGCGCTTTACGCACAAACGGGCGCGGACTTGGGCGAGCGGATGCACCGTGCCGTTGAGGCGATGGCGCCGGCGGGTTCGGTTCTGCTGATGGGAACGGATTGCGCCGTCATCACGGCCGCGCATGTGCGGCATTGCGTCGATGCGCTCGCGGTTGCTGACGCTGCGGCGATTCCGGTTGAGGACGGCGGCTACTTTCTGCTCGCGCTTCGCCGTCCCGCGCCGACGTTGTTCGAAGGCGTGGCGTGGAGCACCTCAAGCGTCTTCGCGCAAACGCGCGCGAAGGCGGCTGCCGCCGGGTTGACGCTCACAGTGTCTGAACCGCTGTGGGACATCGACCGGCCGGAAGATTATGAGCGTGCGGTCGCTCAAGGCGTTCTGCCGGTGGCCGGCACAGAGATCGATCTCAGCATCGTGATACCGACGCTGAATGCAGGCGGCAGCATCGGCGCGACGATCGGCGCGCTCGCGGAAGCGCAGCGGGCGATGCGGGTCGAGATCATTGTCGTCGACGGCGGCTCGGGGGACGACACGCGCGTGCGTGCGGCGGCTGTCGGCGCGACCATCCTCGCGGCGCCGCGCGGGCGTGGCGTTCAACTCGCGGCGGGTGCAGAGCGCGCGTCAGGCCGGTGGCTGTTGTTTCTGCACGCCGACACGACGCTCGCAGACTCTTGGAGTTCGGCGGTGCGATCGTTCATGCAGGCGGAGGGCAATGTGCGCAGAGCGGCCCATTTCAAGCTGGCGCTCGACGATACGGCGTCGGCGGCGCGCCGAGTCGAGGCGTTGGCCAACTGGCGTGCACGGACGCTGGGACTGCCGTACGGCGATCAGGCGCTTTTGATGTCGCGCGAGATGTACAGCGCACTCGGAGGATACCGCGATGTGCCGATCATGGAGGATGTCGACATCGTTCGACGTATAGGTAAGGCACGACTGGTCGAATTGCCCGTGACGGCGAAGACGTCAGCCGCGCGATATCGCCGTGACGGCTACGTCCGGCGACCGCTCAGGAATTTGAGTCTGTTGGCTCTGTATTTCCTGGGGGTTCCGCCGCGTCGACTCGCGGGTCTTTACGGCTAGGCCTGTTACGCACAACCCCTCACGTATGTTTTGGATTGTTGCTGTGGAACCGGCGGAGGTCCGCCGCCGCTTCGCTGTTGCGGTTTGTAAGGTGGGGATGCGTCGCATTCGTGCGAACCATTTTTCTGTTTCGTATTTTTGTTCCCTGCTACGATGAACCGCGGTGCTCAGTGCGGCATCGGACGGGTTGGAGGCGTCTCCTGCTGCCCGTGACCGAAAGAGAACGGGATGCCGGCGCATGACTTTGGTGATGAAATCCTCATCATCGACGACGATCCTCGAGACAGCGAGCCGTTGGCTGCGGTGTTCAGGTCGGAGGGCTTCCGTGTCACGACCTTCCAGGATGGCGCGTTGTTCATCAACGCGGCACGGGAGCGAGGCGCGGCGTGTCTGATTCTAGACATCAATATGCCGGAGCGCTCCGGGCTTGAAATTCTCAGGGACATCGACGCCGCAAGCCACGATGCGCTCGTCCTTGTTTTGTCGGGCGTGGTTACCATTCCGATTGCGGTGGAAGCGGTCAAGCTGGGGGCGTTCGACGTCATCGAGAAGGCGTTCGATCCGCGAACGATCGTCGAGCATACGCGCACGCTGATGAGAGCGTGGAGAATTTGGCGCGATAATTCTCGCGCGCGTTCGGTGGCGTTTCCCGGCGTCGAACGTTTGAGTCAGCGCGAGCGCGAGGTGCTGGCTGAGATAACGGCGGCAGCTTCCAATAAAGAAGCGGGACGCAGTCTCGGGCTGAGTCCGCGTACCGTCGAAGCGCATCGCGCGCATATCATGCAGAAGCTTGGCGCCAAGAACACGGCGGACCTGGTTCGACTCGTTTTGAGAAAGCGATCCAGCTGAGACCGCGAGCCGCGCCGCGTGGTTCTACGTAGGTATTACTACGCAACGATAAATTAACCCTACCTGAAGGCGAGGCGCACAAGGATCGCCGGTCAATTTCGCGCGCTCAATCCGTCGGAGCCTTCATGATGAAACCGCACCAACACCATTCTCTTGAGAGTGTCATTGTCTTCCTGATGATTGGGTTGGCGATGGCGATTTGGCTACCGTCGGCGATGGCCCGCGAAATCGTCGTCTTGCCCGGCGTTGTCGGCGCGGGGGGCGTTACGAACGGCGTCGATACGCAGGGTCCGGGGACGCTTACCGTCGGCGCGCAGAACATCAATACCGCCAACGACGCGGGCGGCGGGATTACGAGCACCGCGGCCAACACGGCAAGCATCGTGTTCAACAACTCATCGACGGTGACCGGATTCGTAGGCCAGGTGGGGACGACGTTCCTCGACATCGACGCTGGCGCCAACGGAACGATTGTGACCTTCAGCGGCCCGGTGTTTTCGACGACGTTCTCGGTTGCGGGGACCGGCACCGTCAATTTCAACGGCGGCTTCACGAGCAACACGGGCTCGACGATGGATTTCGCGGGCGACGGCTTCATCAACGTCGGCGCGGGCCAAACGGTCATCGCGGCGATCACCAACTCCGCCGGCGCACAAACGGGCACGCTCACCCTCAACGCCAACAGCATTGTGGACGGCGCGGTCGGCGCGGCGAGCGGACTGAAGCAGATCACCGTCGCCGGCGGCAACGCCCTCATCACCGGGCAGGTGAATTCGGGCATCTACACGCTGGGCACCAATACGCTTAATGTCGCGGGCGCCTTCGCGATCCCGACGGCGGGGATCCTCAACACGACGATCTTCAGCGCGCTCGACTACGGGCAAGTCGTGCCGGTCGGCGCGGCATCGATAGGCGCTACGGTGCAGGTCAACGTGACCGTCACGGGACTGATCGCCGTCGGAAACAATTTCGACATCGTCGCGGCGACCAGCGGTACCGACGGCAGCGTCGTCAACGTGACGAGCAACACCGCAAACTACGCGTTCTCGGCGAACCCGACCACCAACGGCTTGGTCCGCATCACCGTAACGGCGGTCCCGCTTGTCGTGGTCCCGCCCGACGTTATTCCGCCGGATGTCATACCCGTGATCGACGACTTGCCGCCCGAAGAAATTCCCGCGGCGATTGCGCAGCTTGCGCCGGGCACGACAAGTCTGAACTCGCCGCTGGAAGGGTTCCGCGCGACGCAGCGGTTTGCGAACGGCTTGTTGGCGCAGCTCGACTGCGATGAAGAGCGGAACGAGGAACGGCGTATTGCGCGCCGCGACAACGCCGCGATCTGCCAATCCGACGACAGGCGCGCGCGTTTTTGGGCGACGGCGGCCGGCTTCTTCGGCGACCAGGACAATGCGGGCATGCTTGAGGGCTACGACTTCGATACCTATGGCGGCGTGGCGGCGCTGGATATTTCCCTTGGCGACCGGATGCACACGGGCATTGCCTTGACCTACATGAGCACGTCGCTCGACGCGAGCGTCTATGACAACCGGAGCGACATCGAGTCGTACCTGGCGACAGCCTTTCTGGGTTACGCGCCCGGCGATTGGTTTCTGAGAGGCTCGGTCACGTACGGGATCGACGATTATTCGGACACACGCCACATCTTCTTTACCGGCGTCGATGCTACGGCGCGGGCCGACTACGACGGCGACCAGTTCACCGCGCTGGGCGCCACGGGCTATCACTTCCGCAGCGACGACGCGTTGACGGTCTTCACACCAAACGTTCGGCTTCAGTACACGGAGCTGCACGTGGACGGCTATACGGAAGCCGGGGCCGGTGACCTCAATCTTATCGTGAACGCGCAGGACTATGAGTTCTTTCAGTCCGGCCTCGGCGCGAAACTCGCACATGACGTCATTTACGCCGACGGCGACGTGTTGCGTCCGGAGGTGCATGTGAATTGGCTGCACTCGTTCAACGACGAGTTGATGCAAAACACCGCGACCTTCACGGGCGGCGGCGGGTCGTTCACGATCGACGGCATGACGTCGGGGACGGACATGTACGAAGTCGGCGGCGGCGTTACGCTCTACGACGCCAGTGCGTGGTCGCTCGAAGGCGTCTACGACTATCAATGGCAAGCCGACGGCTACGCGGCGCATCGTGCGCTTATCACGCTGGCGGTGCGTTTGTAGCGCCGTCGAGGGCGATGGCCCGCCGCATCTGCCTAAAAGCGCGGCACTTTGCGCTCTCGGATTAGGCGGCGGCGGGCTGGTTCTAGGGGTATTGTCGATCGGAATCGCAAGGATATGCGGGGCCGATGTCCATCAAAGCCAGCCTTTATCACCTCACTCATTATTCCTACGACAAGCCAGCCACGTTGGGGCCGCAGGTGGTGCGGCTGCGGCCTGCGCCTCACAGCCGGACGCGGGTGATCTCACATTCGCTGAAGGTTTCGCCCGGCGGGCATTTCGTGAACCATCAGCAGGATCCCTACGGGAATTGGCTGGCGCGGTTCGTGTTCCCCGAGCCGGTGCGCGAGTTCAAGATCGAGGTCGATCTCGTCGCGGATATGACGGTCTATAATCCGTTCGACTTCTTCGTCGAGGAAGAGGCCGAGCATTGGCCGTTCGATTATCCGGAAGATTTTCGGACCGATCTTTCGATCTACCGTCAGACGGAGCCGGTGGGGCAGCGGTTGCGGGCGTTCTTGGCCTCCATCTCGCGCGAGCGGATGCGCACCATCGACTTCATCGTTGGGCTCAATGCGCGGATCGCGCGCGAGATCGCCTACATCGTTCGCATGGAGCCCGGCGTGCAGACGCCGGAGCAGACGCTGGAGCGGGCGAAGGCGTCGTGCCGGGATTCGAGTTGGCTGCTGGTGCAGACGCTTCGGCATCTGGGGTTCGCGGCGCGGTTCGTGTCGGGTTATCTCATTCAGCTGAAGCCGGACTTGATTTCGCTCGATGGGCCGCCGGGGACGGATCACGATTTCACCGACCTGCACGCGTGGGTCGAGGTTTATCTGCCGGGTGCGGGGTGGATCGGGGTTGATCCGACGTCTGGGCTGCTGACGGGCGAGAGTCATATTCCGCTGGCCGCGACGCCGCACTATCGCAACGCCGCGCCGATCGCCGGCGTGACGAGCGCGCAGGCGAGCGACTTCAAGTTCGACATGCGCGTCACGCGCGTGGCGGAGCATCCGCGGATCACCAAGCCGTTTTCGGATGAGGCCTGGGGGGCGCTGGATGCGCTGGGGCGGAAGATCGATGCGGCGTTGGTCGAGGGCGACGTTCGTTTGACGATGGGCGGCGAGCCGACGTTCGTTTCCATTGACGACTTCGAGTCCGATGAGTGGAACACGGCGGCGGTGGGGCCGACGAAGCGCGATCTGGCGGACAAGTTGATCCGGCGTTTGCAGAAGCGGTTCGCGCCGGGCGGGTTTCTGCATTACGGGCAGGGCAAGTGGTATCCGGGCGAGACGTTGCCGCGGTGGATGTTCTCGCTTTACTGGCGGCGCGATGGGCAGCCGATTTGGCAGAATCCGGAATTGATCGCGCAGGAGTCGGTGAACACCGGCGTCGGTGCGAAGGAGGCAGAGATTCTGCTGCGCACGATTGCGGTGGAGTTGGACGTCGCGCCTGATCTGGCGCTGCCGGCGTTTGAAGATCCGGCGCAGTGGATTTTGAAGGAGGCGAGTCTTCCCGAGAACGTGACGCCGGAGAATTCGAAGCTGAAAGATCCGGAGGAGCGGCTTCGCATTGCGCGTGTGTTCGGGCGCGGGTTGACGGAGCCGTCCGGGTTCGTGTTGCCGATACAGCCGTGGCAGGCGCGCGCGGACGGTCGACGGCGGTGG
>JAEUMM010000245.1 GCA_016792645.1 Alphaproteobacteria bacterium
CCATCCGCGGCAGCCAAATCCGCTTCATCGGCGCGGGCACCATCGGCGTTGCCGCCATCTGGAGCCTCATCCGCCTGGTCGGTCCCGTCGCGCAAGGCATGATCGACACCGCCCGCGCCAAGGGCGCCGCCGCCACAAGCGCACGCGAAGACCAAGACATGCCGCTCTGGATCATCGGCCTCCTGAGCCTCTTCTGCCTCGCCGCAATCGGCTGGCTCCTGTTCGACTTCATCGCAGGCGGCGAACTCGCATCGCTGACCTGGCCGCTCGTCATCGGCGGTGTGATCTTCACCGTCGTCATCGGCGCCTTCATCGCGACGGTCGCAGGCTACATGGCAGGCCTCATCGGCGCCTCGAACAGCCCCGTCTCCGGCATCGGCATCCTCGCAATCGTCGCCGCAGCGCTGCTGCTCGCCTGGTTCGTTCAACCGACCTTGGGCGAAGGCGCCACCAACGCCCTCATCGCCTTCGCGCTCTTCACCGTCGCCATCGTCTTCTCAGTCGCGACGATCTCGAACGACAATTTGCAGGACCTGAAAACCGGCCAACTCGTCGGCGCTTCACCTTGGCGGCAGCAGGTCGCGCTAATCGTCGGCGTCATCGCCGGCGCCCTCGTCATAGGCCCGATCTTAGATTTGCTGAACCAGGCCTACGGCTTCCCCGGCGATCCGAACCGCGCCGCCATCGCCGCCGAACCGCTCGGCGCACCGCAAGCCGCGCTGATCTCGACGCTCGCCAAAGGCGTCCTCAACGCGCAGCTGGATTGGAACCTGATTGGCATCGGCGCGCTCATCGGCGTCGCCGCCATCCTGGTCGACGAACTGCTCGGCCAAATAAAGCTCCTGCGCCTGCCGCCGCTCGCCATCGGCATCGGCATCTACCTACCGATGGACGCAACATCACCCGTCATCCTCGGCGCGATCCTCGGCATGCTCTACAACAGCTCAGTCTCGCGCTCATCGAACGGCGAGATGCTGAAACGCTTCGGCATCCTGCTCGCCTCAGGCCTCATCGTCGGCGAAAGCCTGCTCGGCGTCATGAACGCCGGCCTCATCGTCGCCACCAACAACGCAACACCACTCGCGATCCCCGGCCTCGACCTAAGCCAAGCACCGCTGATCGGCGCAGCGTTATTCGCCGCCCTGATCATCATCAGCTACGTCTGGGTAAGCCGTCAGGCGAAGGAGTAACCGAGCGGGCTTAGTGCCCGCTCGACGGGTAAACGAAGCGGCGCCATGTGGCGGCTGAGCGATCGAAGGGTTGCCATTCGCGTTCCGGCAGCGCCAAGCGATCGGCGACGGCGAAATGCACCGACGCGTTCACGCCGAGGCCACAATGGCTGCCGTAGACTTCGATGTTGTCCGTCAGACGCGACGGCTTCTCGATACACGTCTGCCAAGCCGCAACGCCGTCTTGCTTGGAGAAGATCGCCGTCGTCGGAATTCCCGCCGGCGCCATCGCGAGATCGCCGAACGCTTCGCGCATCTCGACGGGATCCAACTGCTGACCCGTCACTGCTTGATAAACGCGCCACGCATGGTTCGCGCGCGGGTTCTCGCCGAACGGCGAACCCAGCGTGATCACCTGGCGCACCAGCTTCGGATACCGCTTGGCCAACTCTCGCGCCATGATGCCGCCGAGGCTCCAGCCAACAAGCGAAACCTTGCGCTTCATCTGCCGATGAATCGTCTCAAGCCGCTGTGCAAGCAATTCGCCCTCGGGCCCGATCGCGATCGGTCCAAGGTTGCGCCCCAGACCCCAGCAAAACGTCTCGTAACCCTTGGACGTCAAAAACCGCCGCAGCGGCCCCGTCGTGCCGCCGCCGGCTAGAAACCCGGGCAGCACCATCACCGGATGCCCGTCGCCCTTCGGCGCAAAGCTCAGCAGCGGCGAGGCGCCCTGCAGACCGACCAACTCGGCGACCGCGCGGCCGCCCTCGGTCAACGCCAGGGCCAGGGAAGGGGGCTTAATCTTCTCAACGCCAAAGGACGCAGCGTCCACAACGGCCATGGCCGATTACCTCGTACTGGTTGAGCCGATTCGCCAAACTCGTAGCCATAACGCTAGGAGCCCCGGGTACGGTTGCCAAGGCCGCAACCTCAATTCAGCAAAGCCAAATCAAGCACTTGCCCGTCCATAACGCACCAGCCTAGAGTTGGCTCCAATCATGGATATGGGGTACAACTTGTGCGCTTGCGAGTGACCGCGCTTTGACCGACGACGCTAACCATCCCGCCTACCCCACGATCTCGCGCCGCGAACGCAAGAAGCGCGACACCCGCCGCCGCATCCTCGACGCGGCGATGCAGCTGATGTCCGACAAGCCCTACGACGACGTCCGCATCGAAGACATTTGTCTCGCCGCCGACGTCGCGAACGCTACGTTTTTCCTGCACTTCCCGAACAAGTCCGCGCTCGTCCTCGCCTTCAACGACGACGTCGCCGCCAAGATCGCCGAGCAGCTCGCCGAGGTGCAGGCGACCGCCGCCGAGCGCTTGAAAAGACTGCTCGATATCTACCTGGCGGAGTGGGGGGCGCACCGCCACCTCATGCGCCAGATCGTGCTCGAGTTCATTTCTCAGCCGGCGTCAGGCGCCGCCTTCAATGAGGTCTCGCCCGGACTCTTGGGATTGGTGGGCACAATCATCGCCAACGGCCAGAAGGCCAACGAGTTCACCCCGGCAATAGCGCCGGAAACCGCGGGTTTGGCGCTGGTTGCAGCCTGGAACGCGATCGCCATCAGCTGGGCAAAGACCGGCGACACCAAGCAGGCGACCGACGCCCACCGCCAAACGCTGGAGATATTTCTCCAAGGTTTGCTGGCCCGCGACGGACTGCCGCGCTAGAGACGACTCTAGTCATCTCGCGCCGCAAATTAAGGCCATTTTTCCCTTTAAATCTGTCAATGACGGAACGTCACTTTAAAATTGTGCAGCGCACCATTGATATCAACTCCATTTTCTTATATGCACCTGCGAAGTAAGTCGCGTGCGCCGCAGAAAACGGCCGCCGTAGCGTAACCCGGAAGAACGCGAGAAGATTTTCTTCGGGTGAGAGAGTCAAAACGGCAACAGACCGCAAAACGCGAATTGGGACAGGAAACACATGGAACAGCTTTCAGGATTAGATTCCGCCTTCCTCTTCTTAGAAACGCCACGCACGCCGATGCATATCGGCGGCATCGCGATCTATGACCCGTCGACGGCGCCGAACTCGTTCGTGCGCTTCAAAGATATTTTGAGCTTCATCGAGCAGCGCATGCACTTGGCGAAGAGCTTCCGTCGCAAGCTCGCCAACGTGCCGCTCAGCCTCGACTTCCCCTATTGGGTCGACGATCCGGATTTCGATCTCGAATATCACGTGCGCCACATCGCGCTGCCGCAGCCGGGCGACTGGCGCCAACTCTGCATCCAAGCCGCGCGTCTGCATTCGCGCCCGGTCGATCTGTCGAAACCGCTCTGGGAATTCACGGTCATCGAAGGCCTGAATAACGTCCCCGGCGTGCCGAAGGGCTCGTACGCGATCGTCTCGAAAATCCATCACGCAGCGATCGACGGCGTCTCCGGCGTCGACATCGCGAACGCCATTCACTCGATCGACGTCGCCGGCACCGTCGCCCCGCCGGATCGCGCGTGGGTGCCCGAACGCACGCCCACCTCGGTTGAACTTCTCGCCCGCGCGCAAATGAACACGCTGGCGACGCCGCTGCGCCTCGCGCGCACGATCGTAAAATCCGCACCCGGCATCGCCCGCATGGTCGGCGGTCTCGCACGCGGCAACCTTCGCTCGTCGATCGGCAGCGTTCCGCGCACGCGCTTCAACGGCTCCGTCTCGACGCACCGCGTGGTTGACGGTCGTGACTTCTCGCTTTCCGAAATCAAAGACATCCGCGCGAAGCTTCCCGGCGCGACGGTCAACGACGCCGTCATGACCATCGTCGGCGGCGCCCTGCGCAAATATCTCAAGGCCAAAAGCGAACTGCCCCGCGAGTCGATGGTCTGCATGGCGCCGATCTCGGTGCGTGCGGCCGGCGAAAAGAACGCGCTCGGCAACCAAGTCTCCGCGATGACCATCCCGATCGGCACGCACATCGCCGACCCCTTCGGCCGCATGCAATTCGTCCACGAAGAAGCACAAGCGTCCAAGGCGCTGACGAACGCCGCCGGCGCACGTCAGATGTCGGAATACTCGCAGTTCATGCCCTCGACGCTGTCGGGTCTGGCCGCGCGCCTCTACGTGCGTCTCGGCCTCGCGAACCGCATCGCGCCGATGTTCAACACGGTGATCACGAACATCCCCGGCCCGCCGGTGCCGCTCTACATGAACGGCGCGCGCCTGGTGACACAGTACGGCCTCGGCCCCGTGTTCGAAGGCATGGGCATCATCCATCCGGTGTTCAGCTACTGCGGCCGCATCACGATCTCGTTCACGTCCGACCGCTCGATCATGCCGGACCCGGAATTCTATGCGGAGTGCCTGCAGGAATCGTTCGAAGAACTGAAAGCGGCGGCGTCGAAAAAGCCGATGCCCGCGCCGAAGGTCGAACCCGTTCCGGAAGCGCCCGCCGTCGTCGCCGTGGCAACGTCGAAGAAAAAACGCCGCCCCACGAAACGCAAACCCAAGCTGACCATCGTCTCGGCGGCCGAGTAACAAGCGAAAAAGCAATGCCCCAGGTCAAATCCAACAACCTGACGATCGAGTACGAGGACATCGGTCCCAAAGACGGGCCGGTGCTTCTGCTCATCATGGGCCTTGCCGCACAGATGACGTTCTGGCCGGACGCGATGCTGAAGGCATTCACCGACGCCGGCTTCCGCGTCGTGCGCTTCGACAACCGCGACATCGGCCTGACCTCGAAACTTCACGGCAAGCGCGCGCCGAATCCGATCGCGCAAGCCGCGGCCACCTTCATCGGCCTCGGCGGCTCGATGGCGCCGTACAAACTTCACGACATGGTCGAAGACACCGTCGGCCTGATGGACGCGCTGAAGATCAAGCGCGCGCACATCGTCGGCGTCTCGATGGGCGGCATGATCGGTCAGCTGATGACCGCGCTGCATCCCAACCGCGTCGCCTCGCTGACCTCGATCATGTCCGGCACGCTGAACCCGCGCCTGCCCGGCCCGTCGAGGAAGGTCACCGTGCCGCTGTTCCTCAGCCGTCCGAAGGGCAAATCGCGCGACGCCCTCATCGACCGCACGATGGAACTGTTCAGTCTCATTCGCACCGAAGGCGACGACAGCGGCGAGTTCCGCGCCAAAATCGAACAAGGTTTCGACCGCAGTTACTATCCCAGCGGCGTGCGGCGTCAGTTGGCCGCAATCATTGCGACGGGCGACCTGCGTCCCCATATCCGTAAGATTACGGCGCCCACCCTGATCATCCATGGATCGAAAGATCCGCTGGCGCCGCTCGAAGCCGGCAAAGACTCCGCGCGCAACATTCCGAACGCGCGCCTCGAAATCATTGAAGGCATGGCGCACGACCTGCCGAAGAAGTTTCTGCCGCGTCTCTCAGCGCTGATCGTCGATCACGCAAGAGCCGCGGAGAAAACCGCCGCCAAACGCGCGGCATAGTTTCAAACCTGAAGACGGAGATTGAAGACAATGGCAAAAGCAAAGAAGACGAACGGTCGGGCCAAGGCCCACCACGCGAAGGCCGAGAAGGTCGAACTGAAGTTCGACACGAACGGCGCGCGCAAGCAGGTCACGCATGCGCTCGCGCGCGTGCAGGACGGCTTCCGTGAAGCCGGCGAAGCGTTCCGCGAAGCGGGCGAAGCCATGGGCGGCGAAAGCCGCAAGGTCGCGCTGACGCTCGTCAACCACGCGCAAGACAACGTCGTCTATTCGTTCGAAGCGCTGCGCGACACGCTGCAGGCCGAAACCTTCGCCGAAGCGGTGAAGATTCAGCAAGCGGCGATGACGGAAATGTTCCGTCGCAACCTGCGTCAGATGCGTGAAGTCGGCCAGATCGTCGGCACCAGCGGCACGAAAGCCCTGAAGCCGATCACGAAGCTCGTCTCGACGCTTCGCAGCGCCGCCTAAAGAACTGGATCTCCGTCCAAACCCATCCCCGCGCGCGAGCGTTTTTCGCGCGCGGGGACGTTTGGGTTGATCCGCACATGCCATGGCTGCGCGCAAGAAACCGAAGACCAATAAGAAGCCCACGCTCGTCGGCGAGCGTAAACTGGGCCGGGTCCTCATCACCGGCGCGTCTGCCGGCATCGGCGCAGAACTCGCGCGCGAATTCGCCAAACACGGCCACGCCCTCGTCTTGGTGGCCCGCAGCAAAGACAAACTCACGGCTCTGGCCGGCGAACTAAACGCCGCCCACGACACCGAAGCGCTCGTCATCGTCGAAGACCTCTCGCGCAAAGGCTGCGCGCAAGCGATCGTCGACGAACTCGCCGACCGCGGCATCGAAATTGACATCCTGGTGAACAACGCAGGCGTCCTCGACGTCGGCCCCTTCGCCGACACCGACACCGACGTTTACGACAACATGGTGGCCCTCAACGTCGCCGTCCTAACGTCACTGACGTCGCTGCTTCTGCCCGCGATGGTCGCACGCAAATTCGGCCGCATCCTGAACGTAGCAAGCCTCGCTGCCTTCCAACCAATCCCCTCGATGGCGGTCTACGCAGCAACAAAAGCCTACGTCCTCTCCCTGACGGAATCCCTCTCCGAAGAACTCCGCGGCACCGGCGTCAAGGTAACAGCCCTCTGCCCCGGCCTCACCGACACCGGCATGGTCGGCACGATCAAAGCAAAATCGGCGACCGCACAAGCCACACCGAACATCCTGATCTCCGACCCGAAGGCCGTCGCGAAACAAGCCTACGCAGCGACCATGTCCGGCCAAACTATCCTAGTCCCCGGCCTCCCCAACCAAATCGCCGCCGCCTGGGCCCAAGTAACCCCACGCTGGCTAACCCGCACCGTCACCGGCTTCGCCAGCCGACAAGCGGATTGGATGAAGCGCGGATAGTATCGGCTTTCTTCTCCGTGGACGGG
>JAEUMM010000249.1 GCA_016792645.1 Alphaproteobacteria bacterium
ACGAGCTCTTCGGCCGCTTGAACAAAGAGGACAAGTCGATCGCGGAGAGTCCGGTGTCGGCGGCGGCGATGGGGTCCATCGTCTCGCTGATCGGCGACGGTACGATCTCCGGCAAGATCGCGAAGGACGTGTTCGAGATCGCTTGGACCGAGGGCGGCGATCCCGCCGAGATCGTCGAGAAGCGCGGGCTTCGTCAGGTGACCGACATGGGCGAGATCGAAGCGGCTGTGGATAAGGTGATCGCGGCCAACCCGCAAAAGGTCGAGCAGGTGAAGGCGAAGCCGTCGATGGCCGGCTGGTTCGTCGGTCAGGTGATGAAAGAGACCGGCGGCAAGGCGAATCCGCAGGCCGTGAATGAGCTGGTGACGAAGAAACTCGGGATCTAGCCGCCATAGGAGCGCCAATTTTCGGGCGCCAAGCTTCGCCTCCGTGCCGTTTGGACTGGGGCTTTGCTTATGTTCGTTGAGACTGATCGGCCGCCGCCCTCGGGATTGATGGCGGAAGGGGCGTACTGGCTGTTCATGCCGATTGGGATCGTTTTGACGACGCCCGGGCTCGTTTGGGTACTGGCTTCGTTGCTCCAACAGGAGCTTGCCTTCCCCCTCGCTTGGATGGTCGACCAGTATCAAGCGCTTGTTCTAGTGCCGTTCATCGCGTTGGGCGATGCCGCCAAGACGGTTCTGCCTGGGGGGTGGAGCCATTGGGGAGGCGTGTGGGCGCATTCGATCGCGGTGTTCTCGTTTGGGGGCGGGGCCTACGTTGCGGCTTGGTACGCGGCCGGCTTGCAGCGCGCGTTCGGTTTCCTCGGCTTCATCGTTGCTCTGGCGATGATGTTCGCCCTGGGTCTGACGCTCCTTGGCGCCGCGTACCTGGTGCTCGCCTACCTGATTGTCACCGACGGCGCGGGGGCCGTCTTCTTCATTCAGGGTGATGAAAACGATCTGGCGATTGCGTTGCCGCTGTTAGCGCCGCCGGTGCTTGCCGGTCTGCTCCTCGCGGCGAACGCGCTGGTGTGACGGCAAGCGCCGGCCGTGAGTGATTCGCGCGATTCGGGGTTGAGCGGGCTGCCGTCAAGCTTCCGACAGGGCACGTCCCGGTAATAGTTCGTACACGGATGATCGTCTGAATCGCTGATTTTATCAGTGCTTCGTGATGCCGTTGTAATCGCGCACCAGATGTCGCACCACAAGGTGTTGCGCTTCGGCTGCAACTTGACCAATATGTTGCGCGTTCGAGAGCGCGAGGTGCGCACCCGGATGTATATCTAAGGAGTTACCATGCCCATGGTTGCGAAGAAGAAAGCCAAGAAGCCGACGACGAAAGCTGCCGCGAAGCCGAAAGCAGCGAAGAAGACGAAGAAGAAGTAGTCCAAGCGAATAGCGCGGCCCCTTTCGCGGGCTGCGGCGTTGGCGGCGGACTCCCTTACGGGTTCGCCGCCGCCAGGCGCCAAACTCACCGGCGTGAGGTTTGCTGGCCCCAGGGCTGCTGCCTCCGCCGTTTTCATTTTCCGGATCCACTTGTTGTCACGAGCCGCCCTAGGTCCCGGGTCCGAGGGACTGCGGCCTGGACCGGCGGCGGACGTTTGCAGCCAGGTTCCCTTGCCGGGTCAAATGTCTCTGCGCGGAATTTCGGCGCCGCCCCTGCGGCGTTGGCCGCCCTGATGCGACGTATACGGACGTTCGGTTCCGCGGCGGGTGTGCGGCACAAGGGATCGCCCCCACATTCTTGTGACGGATTTCGTGTGACGCGCGAACCCCGTTAAGGTGGCCCCGTATCTCTCTTTAACGCCGAAAAGCCTTTGTTTTAGCGGGATTTGTCGCAAACGCACAGCGTGCGCTTAACCAAGAAACATGCTGTTTTCTTAAGTAAAAACACGCATCCGCATTAACGCGCCATTCAGTTCAACTGTCCATTGTTGGGTCATCAAATTCGAATTCAAAACGAATTCGACGCAATCATGGGAGAGAACGATGGCGGTGATCGACATGGATGTCGTCATGGACATCGAAGGCGAAGCGAAGACGGGTAAACCGCAGGCGCTTTATCAGTTGGGCCTGTGCTATTCGACAGGGCAGGGGGTTTCCTTCGACCTCGTGCGCGCCCACAAATACTTCAATCTGGCCGCCATGAAGGGCGTGGCCGAGGCCCGTCTGTGGCGCGCGGAATTGGCGCAGCAGATGTCGCCCAACGAGATCGCCGAAGCGCAGCGTCTGGCGCGCCTTTGGCTGCAGGAAACGGCGCACTAATAAAACCAACAAAAAACGGGATGCGTCGGCGGGCTTGGGGATACCCTCAAGCCCGCCTTTTTTTGTCCCGAAATGGACTATAATCCTCTCCCATGAGCACCACGACGACGCGCGAGGCGCGGGACAGCGTTTTGTTGAGCGAGCGGGCGGGGCCTGTGTTGACGCTCACGATCAACCGGCCGGACGCCTCGAACGCCATCGACAACATGGTGCGCAGCGAGTTGACGCGCGCACTGGACGAGGCGGTGGCGAACCGGCAGGTGAAAGCCATCGTGCTGACCAGCACCGGGGACGATGCGTTTTCGGTCGGCATGGATATCGGCGAGCTTGTGGGGTTTGCGCCCCCCGACGTCGAAGCGGTGGCGCAGCAGGCGCGCGGCGTTTACGAGCGGTTGTCGGCGCTGGAGATTCCCATCATCGCGGCGATCAAGGGCGCGTGTCTTGGTGCGGGGTTCGAGTTGGCGCTGCACGCGGACGTCCGGCTGGCGCGCGCCGATGCGCGCTTTGGTCTTCCCGGCATCAATGTGGGTATGAACGCGAACGGCAGTGCGTTGGCGCGGTTGCAGCGCATTTCCGGCAACGGTTCGGCTGCGGCGCTTGCCTTGACCGGCGGCGTCGTGACGGCGGAGCGGGCGTTCATGCTGGGCCTTGTTTCGAACGTCGCGGGCATGGCCGATTTCGAGCCCTCGGTGCAGCAGCTTGCCGGGCATATGGCGTCGCTTTCGCCGGTGGCGGTCGCGGAGACGAAGAAGATCCTGCGCTTGGCGTCGGAACGTGGGATCGAAGCGGCGGCCGAGCACAGCCCGAAGGGCCTGGCGCGATGCTTTGCGGAAGGCGATGCGGCGGCGCGGCTTCAGATGATGCTGAGCGGCGGTCGCGATCCGGACGCGACCGTCCACTAAATCGAAGCGGCGACGACTAGCCGGCGTTGGCGTCGTTGCTGGCGGTGGCGCTTGAGGTGCGTTTCTTTTTCTTCTTGGATTTTTTCACCGGCTTTTTCTTCTTCGACTTCTTCGCCGGCTTGGCTTCCGGCTCGTCTTCCGGATCGTCGTAGACCGGCGTCGAGGCGATGACCGTCGGCGCGGGCGCGGAGGAGAATTGAGCGCCGGCCGCCGGCGTGAGAACGGGGCTTGCGCCAGTGGGGTCTGCCGCCGGCGCGGGCGACGCCGCAGGGACGGCAGCCGCCGGTGCCGGCGCCGGTGTTTGGGCCGGCGCGGGCGAGGATGAGAACTGGGCCTCGGCCGAGGCCATGGCGGTGTAGCCGCCGCGCTTGAGGTCGCTGGCGATGATGTTCGGCGTGTCGCGGCCCGCCAGAATGTTACGGTAGATCTGCGTGTTCTCAAGCACGCGCTGGACGTAGTTGCGTGTTTCGTTGAACGGAATGCGCTCAATCCAGTCAACGACGTCGGCGTTGGTGGCGCGCGGGTCGCCGTAGGTCGACATCCACTGGTTTGCGCGGCCTGCGCCTGCGTTGTAGGACGCGATCGACAGCACGTAGGAACCGCCGAACGAGCCCAGCAGATCCGAGACGTGCGCCATGCCGAGCTGTACGTTGACGGATGGCGTGAAGAGCTCGCTCTTATTCCCGAAGGGCAGGCCGTGCTTGCGGGCGGTGAGCTTGGCGGTCGCGGGCATCATTTGCATGAGGCCGCGGGCGCCGGCGCCGGACATCGCTTCGGGATCGAATTCGCTTTCCTGACGCGTCAGGCCCATGACCAGCGCGCTTTCCGGCGCGACGCCGTTGCCGCGATAGACCGGCAGCGAGATCGTCGGATAGGCGACGTCATAGATGGGCACGTTCTTCTGCAGGCCGCGCTTGGCCACGCGCAGCGCCAGGGCGGGTTCGTTGAGGCCGCGCAGGAAGTTCGTGAGCATCACGAACTGATCGCGTTCGGTGAAGCTGTCGGCGGCGGCGATCGCGAAGGTGCGCAGCGTGCCTTGCGCGCCGACATCGGCCAGCGCTTGCATTGCCTGCATGACGCTTTGGTCCATAAAGGCTTGCTTGGAGGCGGCGGTGCCGCGATTGATCGGCAGGCTCAAGTTTCCGCGCGGGTTGGCGGCGGCGGCGGCGAGCTGGCCGTAGAACGTCATCGGATAGACGGCGGCGAGTTCGTAGTTGCGCTGCGCGTCGGCGGTGCGGCCCGCCTTCTCGGCCGAGCGGCCGGCCCAGTAGTGCGCACGTGCGACGCTGATCGGCGCCGTCACCGCGCCGCGCAGGCGCATGAAGTGGTCGAGCGCTTGATCGGGCTTGTTCAGGAAGCGAAGGGCGATCCAGCCGGAGAGGAATTCGGCTTCGGCGTAGGGAAGGCCTGCGTCCTTGGTCATGCCGTGGCCGGCGGCGACTTGGTAGGCCTGTTGCGGATTGCCAACGTCGAGGGCTTCGCGGGCCTGGTAGTTGCGTTCGATCCACCAGTCTTCGGCGACCGGCGGCGGGCCGGACAGCGTGGACGTGGCGCGGATCAGGAGCTGGCGCGCTTCCGGATCGCGGTCGCGCTTTCTGAGCCAGCGGGCGCGATCCATCAGGAGGCCCGCGTCCTCTTTCAGGTGCGAGGGCACGCGTGAATAGGCGGCGTCGGCGTCGCGGGCGTTTTGCTGCAGCTTGATGCGGGCTTGGATCATCGTGGCATAGCCGCCGTCGATCCAGTTCGTCATTGCGTTCGCTTGGCCGGTTTCGCCGGCCCAGGCGAGACGTGCGGCGCGTTTTTGGTGATCGTCGGCAGTCAGCTTTGAGCCGAAACGCGCGGCGAACAGCGATATGCGGTCGGGGGTGAAGTTGCCTTCGATCCAGCCCTTGCGCAGCCAGGTTTTGCCGTTCGCTTCTTGGCCTTTGCGGAAGTAGGCGTCGGCCAGTTTCATCATGCCTTCGCCGGAGACGGGGTCGCGGCCTTGAAACCAGGCGATGACTTGGTCCGGCTGCATCGCTTCGCCCGGCATGGCCTCTTCGGCGCGGGCTTGGAGGCCGCGTTGATTGGGCCAATCTTTGTGCGAGGCAAGGAAGCGGTCGATGTCGCTGAAGGCGGCGCCGTTGTCCTTCTTCGTGAAGGCGCGCCAGAGAACCACGTCGCGTGCGGCGGGGTTCGAGATTTGCGACGCGATCTGGCGGGCGACATCCCACTGCTGGCGATCGGCGGCGTCGAAGGCGCGCTCTAAGAGAGCGGCGTCGCTTGACGACAACGTTTGCTGATGCGGGCGGACGCGCCGGCCGCTGTCGTCGTCGGAGATCGGCGACATGGTTTGCGCGAGCGCGGGGGCTCCGGCCAACACACAAATCGACAACGCAGCGCCGAACAGACGCAGACTTCTAAAACCAGTGGATGACACGCGCGCTTCCCCGAAGATTCGCTTCGTACACAAGGCGTTAAAGACCTTAGCCGGTCGCCCTTAAGGGGCCAAGCCGCAACTATCACATGGGGGCGCGAAGGATCGGGTTAAATCGCTTGCCTTGTTTCGCGGCATCCAAAGGGTCTAATTGTGCATGGGTAACCAGCGATTAATTCAGCGACCATGACCTTCGACATTGCGCGCTTGCGCGGCTCAATTCCTGCCCTGATCACGCCGTTTCGCGACGGACGGGTCGATATCAAAGCCTTTGAAACCTTTGTCGAATGGCAGATCGCCGAGGGGACGAACGGGCTGGTCCCGTGCGGAACCACGGGAGAATCCCCAACTTTGAGCGAGGCGGAGTTTACCGCCGTCGTCGGCGCGGCCGTGAAGGTGGCGAAGGGGCGGGTGCCGGTGATCGCCGGGACCGGGTCGTATTCAACCGCACATGCTATCGAGACCACGCAACTCGCGCAGAAGTTGGGGGCCGATGTCGCGCTGGTCGTGACGCCTTATTACAACAAGCCGACCCAGGACGGGCTCTACCTCCACTTCGCGGCGATCGCGGAGGCCACACGGTTGCCGATCCTGATCTACAATATTCCCGGCCGCTCGGTGGTCGATATGACCCCCGACACGATGGGGCGGCTGGCGAAGATTTCGAACATCATCGGCGTGAAGGATGCGACCGCCAACATGGCGCGGGTGACGCAGCAGAAGGCCTCGTGCGGCGCGAAATTCGTGCAGCTGTCGGGCGAAGACGGCACGGCGTTGGGCTTCAACGCGCATGGCGGCGTGGGCTGCATCTCGGTGACGGCGAATATTGCGCCGCGTTTGTGCGCCGATTTTCAGGCGGCTTGTACGAAGGGCGACTACGCCAAGGCGCGCGAGCTGCATGAGCGGTTGATGCCGCTGCACGATACGCTGTTCTGCGAGACGTCGCCGACGCCGGTGAAGTACGCGGCAAGCTTGCTCGGCAAATGTGAAGAGACGGTGCGGTTGCCTCTGGCGCCGCTGTCGGAATCGTCGAAGGCGAAGGTGCGCGCGGCGATGACGAAGGCCGGTCTGTTGAACTGAACCCATCATGGCGCCCAAGAAAGATAAGGACGTCGCGGGCAAGATCGCGGCGGACAACCGCAAGGCTCGGCATAATTACTTCATCGAGGAGACGGTGGAGGCCGGTATCATGCTGACCGGCACCGAGATCAAATCGTTGCGCGGTGGCAAGGCCACGATCGGCGAGTCCTATGCGCAGTCGAAGGACGGCGAGATCTTTCTGATCAACGCCTATATCCCGGAATACACCGAGGGCAACCGCTTCAATCATGAGCCGCGGCGGATCCGGAAGCTGCTGCTGCACAAGCGGCAGATCGCGAAGCTGTCTCAGGCGATCGAGCGGGAGGGGATGACGCTCATCCCGCTCAAGATTATCTTCAACGCCAAGGGCCGGGCGAAGGTCGAACTGGGCCTGGCCAAGGGCAAGAAGCTGCACGACAAGCGCGACACCGAGAAGGCGCGCGATTGGGCCCGCGAGAAGGGCCGCTTGATGAGGCAGAAGGGCTGACGTTCGATGAGCGACGAGAAAGACAAGCCGACGCTCAAAGAGAAGCTGATCGCCACGAAGGAAAAGTGGGCGAAGGCTGGCCGGCTTCTCACCGGCAAGAGCGATGACGCGCATGCCAATCGTTTGCCGCCCGGACAGAAGCTCGTCACCAATTGGCCCGTGCTCGATTTGGGCTTGCAGCCGGATGTGCCGCGCGACGAGTGGCGGTTGACCGTCGACGGGTTGGTCGAGAATCCGGTGACGCTGTCGTTCGAGGCGTTTCAGCAGTTACCGCAGACGGACAGCGTGTCGGACATTCACTGCGTTACGCAGTGGAGCCGGTACGACAATCATTGGCGCGGCGTCGCTTCGCGCGATCTGATTGCGCATGTGCGGCCGAAGGATGAGGCCGCGCATGTCGTGTTTCATGCGCATGACGGGTACACGACGAACGTGGCGTTCCACGTGTTTGCGGCGGACGACGTGATGATCGCGCATACCTGGGAAGGTCAGGCGTTGGCCCGCGAGCATGGCGGGCCGGTCCGGATCGTCATTCCGC
This sequence comes from Alphaproteobacteria bacterium, assembly GCA_016792645.1. Taxonomy (GTDB): domain Bacteria; phylum Pseudomonadota; class Alphaproteobacteria; order Micropepsales; family Micropepsaceae; genus SZUA-430. The sequence goes on from JAEUMM010000249.1 coordinate 7,670, forward strand.
GCTTCTATTTTTGGAAGAGTGCGAAGTGGGTGAAGCGCATCGAGTTTCGCCGCGACGACCAGCCGGGCTTTTGGGAAGTGCGCGGCTATCACAACGTCGGCGATCCGTGGACGGAAGAACGCTACAGCTAGATTGCGTTCGGCGCTGAACCACCAGCGAAAAACGCATGCAATCGTTGCCGTCACGCCGTCACATCGGCGGAGAACTGCCGTTTCTGCCGTCACATTGCCGTCACGCTGGCATCACATGTGACGGGTCGCGCGGGCAGATTTTCAGATTCGATTTTCAAGTCGCAGCGCGCGGCGTGAGCCGCGCGAAGGTTCGGACATGGACACCGACGATCGGTGATTCAACGCAACGCGACGCCTTGTCACCACTTCCTCCCCCCGCAAGGCGAGAGGGATATTTCAGCGCCGTCAAAAGGCGTGATCCCGGCGCATCCATCTGCGCAATTGCCTTGGGTGCCGGGTTCTGAAACGGATGCACCTGAAGACTAGGCGGGAGGCTTCCTTGGTTCGTGCGGCCGTTGCGTTTGTGCTGTCGGTGTTCATGGCTTGCGTCGCTTCGGCGGCGGAGCGGACGGTGGTGTTCGTCATGTTCGACGGGTTTTCGCCCGCGATGGCGGATGCGACGAAGACGCCGAACCTCGACGTTATGAAGCGAGACGGGATTTGGTCGCGGCATCTGGTGCCCGTGTATCCGACGATGTCGCTGCCCAATCATACGAGTTTTACCACCGGCTGTTGGCCCGAGCATCATGGCGTCGTGCAGAACGCGTTCATCGATCCGAATCGCGGCGTGCCGGGCGAAGACGCCGATGCGGATTGGATGACGGGCTGCGAGCCGGTGTGGCAGGCGGCTGAGCGGCAGGGTGTGCGCGCGGCGGCGTTCAATTTTTGGAATCGCAAGTCGCGCAGCAAAGGGCACTTGGCGACCCACGCCAACGCGATCAAGCCGTGGCCCGAATTGCCGTCGGACGATGAGATCTTGGCGTGGGGGCTGAAGCTGCTGGCGAGTACAGATGCGAAGCGTCCGCGTTTGATTTCGCTCTACTTTCGCGGTCCCGATCATGAGGCGCATGTCAACGGCGTGACCGCGCCGCAGACGCTGGCCGAGGTGCGCAAGGCGGATGCGATCGTCGGCAAGCTGATGGCGGGGATCAAGGCGTTGCCTGCCGATCGCGAGGGGACGCTGATCGTCGGCACGGATCACGGGATGATGAAGGTCGAGCAGGTGATCAATCTCGGCCGCATCATGAACCGGCATTGGATCAAGGCGCGCGCGGCGGGTGACGGCGGTAGTGCGTATCTCTATCTCGACAAGGATGAGAGCGTTGAGCGCGTTGAGAAGGTGCTCGCGCCTTATGCGAACGCGTTCACAGTCCATCGCACCGGCAAGCATCCGCCGTATGCGCATCTGGGCACGGGGCCGCGGGTCGGCGATTTGATGCTGGCGGTGAAGCCGCCGTATTACGTTGCCCCGCCCGACAGTTTGCCGTGGTACGCGCATCTGATGGGTGTGACGTGGCTTTGGTCGGACATCTTTACGCCGGATTTTGGCGGGCTGGCCGCATCGCACGGGTATGATCCGGCGATCGAAGAGATGCACGGCATCTTCTACGCGTGGGGCGCCGGTGTTGCGCGGGGCCGGGAGATCCCGCGGGTGGATATGATCGACGTGCATCCGACGACGATGGCGCTGTTGGGTTTGCGGCCGGGCAATCCGGTCGATGGCAAAGTCGTGGCGGAGATGTTTGCGTCACCGGTGCCGGTCCCCGTCACCGTCCCCTAACGTCGTCATGGCCGGGCTTGACCCGGCCACCCAGTGCGCGCACATCCGTGCGCGCTGGAAACGCGACGGAATCATCAATGAAATTGAGACGTTCCCGCGAGTCTCTCGGCCGCGCCGACGCGCAGCCACGGGGTGGCCGGGTCACGCCCGGCCATGACGAACACGGGAGTGCGACCAGGAACCGGACAACCGTGGACTTGACCCGGCCATGACGATTTGTAGGGGCGCAGCGCGTCGGCGAAGTGCGGAGCGATGGCGCGCTGATCTCAGCGCTTCGCTCGTTGGGTCAGTACGATGGCGATGCCGCCGAGGGTGGCGAGCGAGGCGAGGATGAGGCGCTGCGTCAGGTCTTCGCCGATGATGAGGACGCCGCCTAAGGCGGCGATCGCGGGGACGGAGAGTTGCACGGTGGCGGCGCGGGCGGCGGTGAGGCCGCGCAGGGCTGCGTACCAGATGACGTAGCCGCAGCCTGAGGCGACAGCGCCGGACGCGACGGCGAGCGCTATGCCGTTTGGCGTTAGGACCGCGCCGGCGGTGAAGTCGACGGCGATGCTGACGACGAGGGTGGGCATCAGCGCGTAGAGGAATGCCCATGCAGTCGCTTCGAGCGGATCGCGGGCGGTGCGGCCTAAGAGAGAGTAGAGGCCCCAAGCGATGCCGGCGACCGCCATCAATAACGCGCCGAGGGCATCGGGCGCGGTCAGGCCGGGCGAGACGAGATAGATGAGGCCGGCGATCGCGATCGCGAGGCCTGCCCAGGCGATCGGCGCAAAGCGTTCGCCCGACCGCAGCGCGACGGCGAACATGGTGAGCTGTACCGCGCCGAAGAGGATGAGCGCGCCGGTGCCGGCGCTGAGCGAGAGATAGGCGAACGAGAAGAACACCATGTAGGTGAAGAGCGCTGCGGCCGGACGCCAATCGTTCGTGCGTGCGGCGACGAGGCGGCCGCGCCAGGCGAGGATCGCCGCCAATATTGCCGCGCCCGCGAGCACGCGGATGGCGGTGAAGCTGGCCGCGTCGATCAGATGGTGGCCGATGGCGAGGCGGCAGAGCAGCGAGTTCGCCGCGAAGGCCAGCATCGCAACTATGGTCAGGAGCACCGTCTGCGTGGCGAGGCGCGATTGGTCAGCCGTCAAGTTGCATTCCGGTGCATTGGTGCTGCGCTCGCGCGTTGGCTGGTGCGATGCTAGCGCATAGGCGCAGCGGTCTGCCAGTTACCCCGCGTCAGCGCTTCGCCGGGAAGGGGGTGCCGCGGATCTGTGCGTAGACGTCATCGAAGACTCGGAGGTTCGGTAGGCGCGCGACTTGTCCCGGTGCGATGGGCGCGTTGAGGATCAGGAGTGGGCCGTCGTCGGCGGTGAAACGCGGCCACGCGGGGAGCGCGCTGGTGTTTGGGTCGCCCGTCTTCACGAAGTTGGTCCAGTAGGCGGCCATGGCGTCGGCGAGTTTGCGGTCGTCTTCGGTCCACGGCCAACGCTCTTGGTTCTGATGATCGAACATGTACCAGAGTTCGGCGAAGTGTCCGGCGCCCCATCCGGCGTGTGGGCCGATGGGCGGAAACGGCGGGGCGTGATCGAAGCGGTAGGCGAAGACGGGGGCTTTGCCCGTTGCGGTTTGCAGGCGGGTCCAGGCCCATATGTCCCAGCCGAAGCGCAGATCGGTTTCGAAGTCGATGCGCGCTTGTTTGGCTTCTTCGTCGCTCTTGAAAGGATAGGCGGCGATGAGCGGCGGCGGGAGTTTGCCCCAGCGCTTTTCGATGCCGGCCGCGAAGTTCGCGGCGGTGACGTCGCGGACGTCGGTGAGCGAGCGCGCTTCTTGCGCGTTGACGCCGATCAAGATGGGCACGTCGCTTTGGGTGCCTTTCGCGAAGGCGTCGAACGGTGTGGCCGGCAGGATGTTGGGCTCGATGACCGGGTGAGCGCCGGAGGGGAGATCGCCTTTCAGGATTGCGGCAGCGGGTAGTTTGCGCAGTGCGGCGAGTGATGGTGCGCCGAGAGATTTGGCGAAGGCCTCGCCGTCGCGTTCGGCGTTGGCGAGGAGATAGCTCGGCGCGAGTTGGACGGGTTCGAAGAAGCCGCCGCTTTGACCGATGGCACGGTGGAACAGACCTTTCGCGCGCGGTGAGGCCATGAGGATGCTCACCGACATGGCGCCGGCGGATTGGCCGGCGATGGTGACGCGGTTTGGATCGCCGCCGAAGGACGCGATGTTGCGCTTGACCCATTCGAGCGCGGCGATCTGATCCATCAGGCCGTAGTTGCCGGAACTGTGATTCGGGGACTCGCGCGTGAGTTCGGGGTGGGCGAGGAAGCCCAGCGCGCCGACCCGGTAGGCGACGGTGACGACGACGATGCCGCGCTTGGCGAGGCGGTCGCCCCAATAGAGCGGCATCGATGCCGCGCCGTTGGCGAAGCCGCCGCCGTAGATCCATACGAGGACGGGCGCGCGCGACGGGGCTTCGGCTGGAGTCCAGATGTTGAGGGTGAGGCAGTCTTCGCTTGTCGCGGGCGGCGTTTCGCCGGGCATCGAGACGCCGGTTTGCATGCAGGCCGGGCCGAAGGTTTTCGCCGGGCGCGTGCCGGTCCAGGGTTGGACGGGCTCTGGCGGCTTCCAGCGCAGGTTGCCGGTCGGCGGGGCGGCGAAGGGGATAGCCTTGTAGACGGTGATGCCCTGTTCGCGGAGGCCTTCGACGCGGCCGCTCTCGGTTTCGGCGGCGTGGGCAGCGGTGATCGAGGCGAACAGCATCGCGGCGGCGATCAGTTTGGCGGTGGTCATGGCGGCGCCCTCATTTGTCGTGGCCTCAATCTGGGGGAGGGCCAGCGGAAGCGGTACTGAAGGCGGGTGCGATTGGTCACGCGCGAACACCGCT
>JAEUMM010000259.1 GCA_016792645.1 Alphaproteobacteria bacterium
AAGGTCGCAACTTGTCCACCGCGCGACGCGATCTCCTTCAGGTCCGACATCAATTGCTCCTCGCTGGGACGCAGAAACGGCAGCAGTCTTTGTAGGCCGGACGGATCCGTCCAAACCAATACGCCCACCGCCACCAACGCCAGGATTACGGCGCCCAAAACCAAATGGCTTGTTCTCATGGTCCCCTTCACCAATTGCCTGATCCAAGTCGCCGCGCAACGTACACGGGCCTCAATTGTCCGCGCAAGAATTGCTGCGGAATCGACCACGCTCGACTATGGTCGCCTTGTCGCGGTGGTGGACGCAAAGTAGTGGAACGCTGGATAAGACGTGCATTGGGTGAATCGGTGACGGCCACATGAACATCCTCATAACCGGCGGCGCGGGCTTTATCGGCTCGGCAGTCGCCCGCCGCTTGGTGCGCGACCGCGCGGCGAACGTTCTGGTTGTGGATAAATTAACGTATGCCGGCAATCTCGATTCGCTCAAGCCTGTGGCCAACGCGCCGGGCTTTGCCTTCCTGCAGGCCGACATCTGCGACCCCGCCGCCGTGCGCGAGGCCTTCGCGCGTGCGCGGCCCGACGTCGTCATGCACCTGGCCGCCGAAAGCCACGTCGACCGCTCCATCGACGCGCCGGGCGACTTCATCGCGACCAACGTCACGGGCACCTATTGCCTGCTCGACGCGGCGCTCGCCTGGTACCGCGGCCTCGCCCCCGACGCGGCGCGAAAATTCCGCTTCCATCACGTGTCGACGGACGAGGTCTTCGGCGCGCTGGGCGCGGACGGCCACTTCACGGAGCAAACGCCCTACGCCCCGCGCTCGCCCTATTCGGCGTCGAAGGCGGCCAGCGACCACCTGGTGCGCGCTTGGGGCGAAACCTACGGCCTGCCGGTCGTCGTCTCGAACTGCTCGAACAATTACGGGCCCTATCAGTTTCCGGAAAAGCTGATCCCGCTGATGATCCTGAACGCCATTGCGGGCAAGCCGCTGCCCGTCTACGGCCGCGGCGAGAACGTGCGCGACTGGATCTACGTCGACGATCACGCCGACGGTCTCATCGCGGTGGCACTCAAGGGCGTGCCCGGCCACACCTATCTGCTGGGCGGCAGGGCCGAGCATCGCAACATCGACGTCGTGCACGCGCTCTGCCGCATTCTGGATCGCCTCGCGCCGGACAAGGCGGGCCCTCACGAACGCCTGATCAGCTACGTGACCGACCGCCCGGGCCACGACCACCGCTACGCCATCGACTGCACGAAGATCGAGCGCGAGCTCGGCTGGCGCCCACAAACGTCGTTCGAGACAGGCCTCGAACAAACCGTGCGCTGGTACCTCGAAAATCGCGAGTGGTGGCAGCGCATCCACTCCGGCGCCTATCGCGGCGAACGCCTAGGTCTCTCGCGGAGCGGCGCATGAGGGTCGCCGTCTTCGGTGGCGCAGGGCAGGTGGGCCACGCGCTCGCCCGCGTCGCCGCCCGCCGCGGCATCGCCCTTACGGTCTTCGATCGCGCGCACGCCGACGTCACCGACATCGGCGCGGTCGCCGCCGCGCTCGCGCACGCCCGCGCGACGGTCGCCATCAACGCCGCCGCCTACACCGCCGTCGACAAAGCCGAAAGCGACGCCGAGCGCGCCGAGGCCGTCAACCGCAACGGCGCCGGCCACGTCGCCGCCGCGGCCCAAGCGCTCGACATCCCGCTCATCCACATCTCCACCGACTACGTCTTCGACGGCACAAAGCAAGAGGCCTATGTCGAAGACGATGCCATCGCCCCGCTCGGCGTCTACGGCCGCACGAAGGCCGACGGCGAAACCGAAGTCCGCAAAGCCCACCCGCGCGCGCTCATCGCACGCACCGCCTGGGTCTACGGCCTGGAAGGCGCGAATTTCGTCAAGACAATGCTGCGCCTGGGAAGCGAACGCGAATGCCTGCGCGTCGTGAACGACCAACGCGGCAACCCCACCTTCGCCGACGACCTCGCCGAGGCCCTGCTGACCATCGCCGTCCGCCCCGAACCCGGCACCTATCACCTGGCCGGGCAAGGCCAGACCACCTGGTACAACTTCGCCAAAGCCATCTTCGCCGCGAAGGGCCACGGCCCCCGCATCGACCCCATCACGACGGCGGACTACCCAACCCCCGCGCGCCGCCCGGCCAACTCCGTCCTCGACTGCAGCAAAGCCAAACGCACCTTCGCGGTTGAACTCCCGCCCTGGAATGACGGATTGTCCCGCATGCTCCACGCACATCTGGGCCCCCGATGAAGGGCATCATCCTCGCAGGCGGCCACGGCACGCGCCTCTATCCGCTCACCCTGTCGATCTCGAAGCAGCTTCTGCCCGTCTTCGACAAGCCGATGATCTACTACCCCCTGTCGACGCTGATGCTGGCCGGCATCCGCGACATCCTCATCATCTCGACCCCGCACGACCTGCCGATGTTTCAGCGCACGCTGGGCGACGGCGCCGACATCGGCCTCAACCTCACCTACGCCCCCCAGCCGAACCCCGAAGGCCTCGCGCAAGCCTTCATCATCGGCGAAAAACACATCGGCAAAGAACCAGTCGCCCTCGCGCTCGGCGACAACCTCCTCTTCGGCCAGGGCTTGGCGGCGGTGATGCAACGCGCCGCCGCACTCGAAAGCGGCGGCCTCGTCTTCGGCTACCACGTCCCCGATCCGCAACGTTACGGCGTCGTCGAATTCGACGGCGACGGCCGCGCCTCGGCGATCGTCGAAAAGCCCCATGAGCCGAAATCGAACTGGGCCGTCATCGGCCTCTATTTCTACGACAACAAAGTCGTCGACATCGCAAAAACGTTGAAACCTTCCGTCCGCAACGAACTCGAAATCACCGACGTCAACACGGCGTATCTGAAGGCGGGCACGCTCAACGTCGAACGCCTAAGCCGCGGCTACGCCTGGCTCGACTGCGGCACGCACGACTCGCTCATCGAATCGGGCGAGTTCGTCCGCACGATCCAACACCGCACCGGCCTACAGATCGCCTGCCTGGAGGAAATCGCCCTCGACAAAGGCTGGCTCACCGCCGCCGCCGTCGCCGCCCGCGCCGAGAAACTGAAGTCGTCCGACTACGGCGCCTACCTCAAGCAGATCCTGAAAGAACGCGGATGACCCTCGACATCCGCACCCTCGCCATCCCCGACGTGAAATTGATCGTGCCGCGCCGCTTCGCCGACGCGCGCGGCCACTTCACCGAAACCTACAACAAGAATACATGGGCCGCGGCAGGCCTCCCCGCCTTCGACGCCGTGCAAGACAACCAATCCCTCTCGCGCGAAACCGGCACCATCCGCGGCCTCCATTTCCAACGCCCGCCCCACGCCCAGGCGAAACTGGTGAGCTGCCTCCACGGCCGCATCCTCGACGTTGCCGTCGACATCCGCAAAGGCGCCAAAACCTTCGGCCGCCACGTGACCGCCGAACTCGACGCCGCATCGGGCGCACAGCTCTTCGTGCCGGCGGGCTTCGCGCACGGCTTCTGCACCCTGGCGCCCGACACGCTGGTCGCCTACAAAGTCGACGCGCATTACGCGCCCGAATCCGACGCAGGGATTTTCTGGGCGGACGAAGCGTTGGCCATCGCCTGGCCCGTCTCGCCGGACCGCGCGCAGCTCTCGCCGAAAGACGCGGCGCTCCCGCGTCTGAAGGACATCGTCAGTCCGTTTTGAAGGAAGCAAACCGGCGTGGACTTCACGCGTTTCTTAGGGCCCCGCCCGCCGTCGAAAGCCGCCGCCGCGCAGTCCGCCGCCGATCCGCGCGCGCTGCGCGGTGAGAACGAAGCCATTGCGGCCTCGATCGCGAAGTTCCTCGACCGCACCGGCCTCTTCGACCGCGAGGCGTACCTCCGCAACTACCCGGACGTCGCCAAATCCGGCCTCGACCCGCTGCACCATTTCGTCCGCGTCGGCGTCCACGTCGGCCGCCATTTCACCAGCGAAGAGACGATAGCTCGTACCTGGCGCGACGTGCTGCAAGACAGCCTGGCCCCCGCCAAGCCGCTGCCGGATCCGGCCGCCCCAAGCCGCTACCGCGCTGCGATCTACGTCCCCACGCTCGGCAATTTCTTCATGCGCGAGATTGCGCAGGTCGTGAAGGCGGGGTTCGACGACGCCGCCGTGCCGGCCGAAATCCGCGACGAGAAATCGCCGCCCGCGCGCGACGCAACCCACCACATCGTCATCGCTCCGCACGAGTTCTTCACACTGGGCGAGGGCAAGCGCTGGGCAACCGATGACTTTGTCTCGCGTGCCATCCTGTTCGCGACCGAACAGATTCAAACGCAGTGGTTCGCCCGCTCGTTGGTGTTTCTGGTTCGCGCGAAGGCCGTCGCCGACATGAACGATCAGAACGCGGCGATCTTCCGCAGCGCCGGCATCCGCGCGCTCAGCGTCCAGCCCGGCTACAGCGAAAATTTCGCTCCGTTCGCGCAACCGACCCGGACACTGCCGTCGTCAATCGTCTTTGCGGGCTTATCCGAGGCGGCGCACAGCTTCGACCCCACGACAAAATCCTTCGCCGCGCGTCCCGTCGATGTGTTGTACCTAGGCCAGCACTCGCCCCGTCGCGACAAGCTGCTCGCCAGCTACGCCGCCAAGTTCGCGAACCTTTCGACGTTTCTCTACCAGACCCAGTCGTCGAGCCCGCTGACGCTGGAACAAAATCCGATGGCCGCATCCGAAGTGACCGCCGCGCTCCTCGAACGCTCAAAAATCCTAATCAACCTGCATCGCGACGAGTACACCTATTTCGAATGGTGGCGCCTGATGCAGGCGTTCTGGAAGAAGACGGTCGTCGTCACCGAGCCCTGCCTCCCGCACCCTGTGTTCAAACCTGGCATGCATTATTTCGAAGAGGCGCCACGCCACATCCATCACCTGACCGAATGGCTGGCCAAGACGCCGGAGGGCCAAGCGAAAGCCGAACAGGTTCGCGAACGCGCCTTCCGCGATCTCACCACGCAGGCAAACGCCAAGATCGCGGCGCTGACGCTTTTGAGAATGGGCGGAGCCGCAGCGTGAGCCTCTTCCCGCGCCCGTCGAAGATCGTGAAGGAAAAGAAAGGCGCCGCCAAAGTCGCCGTCATCGTCACGCTCTACAACTACGCAAAGCACGTGGAGGAATGCCTCGAGTCTATCGCCGCGCAAACACAGAACGGCATAGAGCTTGTCATCGTCGACGACTGCTCCACCGACGACGGCCTGGACGTGGTCCTGACATGGCTCGCCCAAAACGAGGCGCGCTTCGCCGCCTACGCCGTCATCGCGCACACGACGAATATGGGTCTGCCATACGCCCGCAACACCGCGTTCCTGAGAGCGTCGACCGATCGGGTCTTCGTCATGGACGCTGACAACGCGCTCTACCCGCGCGCTGTAGAGCGCTGCATGCAGGCGATGACTCAAAGCGGCGCGGCCGGCGCCTACACACAACTCGAGTTTTTCGGCGAACGAACGGGCCTCGGCACCGCCGATTTCTGGGACGCCGAGCGTCTCAAACCGAGGAACTACATCGACGCGATGGCGTTGGTGTCGAAAGCGGCGTGGGAAGAGGTCGGCGGCTACACCCAACTCACCGCCAACGGCTGGGAGGACTACGACTTCTGGTGCAAGTTCGTCGAACACGACCTGCGCTGCACCTACATTCCCGAAATCCTCTGCCGCTACCGCACCCATGCCACCTCGATGTCACACACCGAAACAAACCCCAACGCGGGCGCGTTGATCCTCCAGATGTCGATCCGCCACCCGTGGCTGAATCTGTAGCTCGGCGATGGGCGACCACGTCACCATGGTCCCTCGAGGCGGTGAAGCGCCGATCTCCGTCGTACAAATGAGGCGTGCAATTGAGTCCGTCGATGGGCTGACGTGGTCGACCTTCGATCACGAAACGATCCATGTGAACGACGATGTCGGCGCGGATGCAACTGCTGATCTGGATCATCGGCGCGCTGGTTACGGTCGCTTTCATCTGGATCAGACTGAGCCGGCCGGGCTAGATGCTTTGCAGAGAATGGCGAAGACGAGTTTGCCAAGGTGCATGGTCGTGAAGAAATGCTCTACTAGCGAAGTGTTCAGATGAAACCCATGCTTCAATCCGACTTGAAATCTCTGCCCTTCCTTCACCGCGGCAAGGTGCGCGACATCTACGCCGTCGGCGATGACAAATTGCTGGTCGTGCAAACCGACCGCCTGTCCGCGTTCGACGTCATCCTGCCCGATCCGATTCCGGAGAAGGGCAGTGTGCTGACGCGCTTGTCGCTGTTTTGGTTCGACAAACTCGGCCACGTCGTCCCGAACCACCTGACCGGCATCGCGCCGGAGTCCGTCGTCGCCGCGGCGGAGCGCGATCAAGTCGCCGGACGTTCGATGGTGGTGAAGAAACTGAAGCCGTTGATGATCGAGGCGGTGGTCCGCGGCTACGTGGTCGGATCAGGCTGGAAGGATTATCAGGCGACCGGCGCGATCTGCGGCATCAAACTGCCGCCGGGCCTCGCGCAAGCCGAGAAACTGCCTGAGCCCATCTTCACGCCGGCCACCAAAGCCCCCGCCGGCCAGCACGACGAAAACATCTCCTACAACGAAGCGGCCGACATCATCGGCGCCGACTACGCGCGCCAAGTCCGCGACGTGTCGCTGCGTCTCTATCGGGAAGCCGCCGACTACGCTGCGACGCGCGGCATCATCATCGCCGACACCAAGCTCGAATTCGGGATCGACGCGTCGGGCAGACTCCATTTGATCGACGAAATCCTGACGCCGGACTCATCACGCTTCTGGCCCAAATCCGGCTACCGCACCGGCATCAGCCCGCCGTCCTTCGACAAACAATTCGTCCGCGACTGGCTCGAAACCCAACCGTGGAACAAGAAGGCCCCGGCGCCAAAACTGCCGGCTGACGTGCTCGCCAAGACATCGGAGAAATACAAAGAGGCGCTACACCTCCTGATGGGTTAGATCGCCCGCAGCGCCGCCATCGTCGTCTCGAGCGGCGTCGCTTGTGCAATAAAGGCCTGCGCCATCGCACCCGCCTTCTGCGCGCTCTCGCGCAAACCGCGATCCTCGTTCGCGCGCGTCACCGCTTCGCGGAATCTCGTCGGTTCGAACGGATGTAGCGCGATCCCCGCGCCAAGCTCCTCCAACGCCCGCGCCGTCGCATGCGCCTCGAAGTGGCGCGGGTTCAATATGTGCGGACGTCCTGCGGCAAGCGCTGCGTATGTGAACCCCGTACCGCCGTGTGAGAACACGACGCTCGCCTCCGGCAGCACCGACGCCAGCGCCGGCGCCGCGTCGTACACATGCACGCCGCGGCTCCTGATCACCGCACTGCGCGCGCCCAGCGAACCGCGGAAGTAGGCGCTCGCTTGCGGCCCAAGATCCATCAGCGCCTGTGTCACATCATTGACCAGCGCGTAGTCCGCCGCCGAATACGCATAGAGCTTGCGCTTCGCAGGCAACGGCGACAGCGGCGGCATAGGCTCGATCGGCCCCAACACCGGTTCGCGCCGGACGCGCCGATACGTATCGAGCGCTGGAAAGGTGTAGATGCCGCGAAACGCCCCGCGAAACGGCTCGCAGATCGTCTGGGGCACACCGCGCCCGAGGCCGCTCAGCGTCTCCTGAATGACCTCCAGCACCGGCTGCTGGCGCTGCGGCTCGCCGCGCCCCGGCTCGTAGGACGGAAACTCCGCACCATCGGCCGGCGGCACGACGAAGCCGTTTCCGACCATCGCAACGGGAATGCGTCCGAACGCGGCCAGCGCGGCGCCCGGCGCGTGCTCGCACACGATCAGATCGGGCCTCACCAGGTCGATAGTCTGTGCCCACGCGCCGATCAGCGCGTGCAGGTTCGCGACCGAACCAAATCCGTTCCCGATCAAGATATCGGCGTAGGTTCCACTCGCCGCTGGCGGCAATGTCGGCGTGGGCCAGAAGGGCGCGGGCAGAATCTGCGCACCGACATCGCTCAGCGTGTCGCGCGAAAGCACCGCATCGCGGAGCGCAAACACGGGCGTCGCGCCTTCCGCCTTTGCAGCGGTCGCGATCGCTTTGAGTGGCGGCAGGTGACCAAGCCCCTCGCCAAGCTCCCACGCCAACAGAATTGTCTTGCCGTCGAGCGACACACCGACCTCGAAGAATCCGTCCACAGTCTAAAGACCGCGCGCGCGAAAACAAATCGGGCGCGGGGATCGATCCCGCGCCCGACGAAGCAGTGAACCAGTTCGATTCTAATTCGGGCCGTAGAGAGCCGTGAGCCGCTTTTGCTCCTGCTGCACGGAGTGCAGAAGACCGATCAGCGCCGAATTCGGATCCTGGCGGCGATGGCGATCCTTCAGGCTGGCATTGGCGCCGAAGTAGTAAGTGATACCGCCCATGATGCTGTCGTAGTCGTCATCGCCGAGAGCGCCGTCGACGCGGAACGCGAGGCCGGGCAGGGCCGAGAACCCGGGCTGCCATTCGGCGCTGAGGCGGGCGACAGACGTGTCTTCTTGGAAGCTACCGCCGCCGCCGATAGCGAAGTTGTCGGTCACGTACCAGCGCAGTTCGATATCGCCGAACGCCGTTTCCTCGACGTCGTCGCTGAACTGATAGCCGGCCGCAACCAGGATTGAGACTTGATCGAGATAAATCTCGGCTTCCGCACCCAGACGCGTCGCATCGACGTCGAATTCGCTTTCCGAGGCATACGCCGCGAAAAGACCAAGGAGGTAGCTCTCCGGATCGCGTGTGAACAAATGAGCCGCGCCGCCCAACGTTTGCTGGTCATCGACGCCCGCGCCCGCGGCTTCAAGCTGGAAGCCCCAGGAGTTGCCGAGCGGCGCCGTCAAAATGCCGTTCACGAACCAAGCGCCTTCGTCTTCGGCCTGACCGCCCGTACCCGTGACCTTCAGGTTCGTCTGCGAGACCGCCGGATCTTTCGCCGCGGCTGCGTTCGCGCCAAAACCGAACATCGCGGCAATGGCAACCGGCTTCCAGTAGCGACGCACGGCCCGAACCGCGCGCGCCCCAAAGCCGACGACCGACCGTTGGTCGACCGCCACAAGTTCGATTCCCGGCACGCCGAAACCGACGCGCAACGCCGGACAATCCTGAATCCGGCCGGCGAACGCATGCCGCAACGCACCGACCAGGCGGCGTTCAATCTCGGCAAGCTCGCCAACGCGCACCTTCTCGCCTACCGCAATCTGCTTCGCATTCAGCGCGACGAAGAGCGTGCGCAGGCGCGGCGCATAAAACAGCCCGCCGACCTTCGTGCCCAGCGCTTCGCGCGCGGTATGAGCGGCCGCGATCAGCGCTTTCGCGCGCGCAACCGAGCCTGTTGGGTCATAGACGATCTCGTCACCCGTGAAGCGGCTGACCAAACGCTCAAGGCTGCGGGGCGACAAGAGATCACGTTCGGCGTGGAACCGGATGCGCAAACGTTCGGCGCCGAAGCCTGCGAGTGCTTCGATAATTTGCAATTTTACCGAGCGCCGATGCGGCACTGCCGCGACATGAACTGTGAGTTCCCGCCCCGTGGTCGTCGCAGCGAAAATCGGCGCAGCAAGTGCGCGCAGCGCTTCGCCCAGCGCGTTAGGGTTGAGCTCAAAACCAGACGCCGACATCTATCGCCCCGCGAATCCATCCGAATCATTATGAACGATGGTAGTTAACGGAGGCTTGGCGGCTACCTATTGAACGTCGTTGGTCCACAACCACACGACATAGAAGTTGATTATGGAAACGAAGGTGGCCCTCCTGGCACACGTGGCGCAGTGTCCGCGCAACCACTGGATAGTAAAGTGTCAATAAATTGTACATAAAGGTTCGCCAACAACAGACAAAACAAGGCAAACCAAAAGAAAAAGGGCGCGGTTACCCGCGCCCATGAAGTTAGAGGGGCATGCTACGTACTTCTACTGACAGTTGACTGGTGCTCCATACGCAGCACACAGGCGCGCCTGTTCTTGCTGGACCGATTGGAACAGCCCGAACAAAGCGGAGTCCGGATCGTATTTGCGGTGGCGGTCTTTGAGGCTTGCGGGCACGCCGAAGTAGTACGTCAGGCCGCCCATGATGCTGTGATAATCGTCCTCGCCCCACACGCCGTTCACGTTGAACGCGAGTCCGGGCAGGGCTGCGAAGCCAGGTTGCCACTCGGCGCCGGCTTTGCCGTAGGCGCGGTCGTCGTCAATCATGCCGCCGCCCGACAGGTAGAAGTTGTTCGTGACGTACCAGCGGATATCGATTGAGCCGAATGCGCCGTCGCCGATCGCCGAGCTGAACTGATAACCGGCTGTCGCCGAGATCGTCAGGGCGTCGAAATAGTATTCGCCTTCCGCGCCCACGCGCGTCGCGTCGATCCCGAAGTCGCTCGATTCCGTGTAACCGCCGAACACGCCGATGAGGTACGAGTCCGGATCGCGCATGAACAAGTGTCCGGCCGCGCCGAAATAGTCGTGGCCGTCAACGGCGCCGCCGCCGCCCTCGATGGCGATGCCCAGCGATTGGCCGATGGGCGCCGTGAACTGCCCCTGCACCTGCCAGGTGTAGTCGTCGATGACCTCGCCGAAACTGCCGGTGACCTTCAGGTTCGGCTCTGCCACCGCCGGGTCGTCGGCGCGCGCCGCTGTCGCACCGAAGCCGAACAAGGCCGCAACCGTAATCGGCTTCCAGTAACGCTTCACCGCCCCCGCGACGCGCGCATTCCACCCCATGACTGATTTCTGATCGACGGGCACCAGGCTCGCCGCCGGCAGACCGAAGCCGACGCGAACCGCAGGACATTCCGCCGTCTCGCTGGAAAACGCGCTGCCGATCGACGCCAGAACAGCGCGTTCGATCGACGCCAATTCCGACACTTTGACCTTGTCGCCGACCACGACCCGCGACGATTCCAGTGTCACGTAGTACGTGCGCAAGCGCGGCGCATAGAAGAGGCCCCGAATCCGGTCACCCAACGCGGCGCGAACCGCGTGGCTGGCCTCGACCAGCGCCTTGGCGCGGCTCAAAGACTGCGTCGGATCATAGACAATCTTGCTGCCCGCAAACTTCGACACCAGCCGCTCCAGGCTCTTCGGCGAGAGCAGGCTCGAAACCGCGTGGAAGTTCACCTTGACTGCCGCAACGCCAATGCTGTTCAGCGCGCTGACAATATTAAGCCTTAATTCGCGCTGTCCGCGTCCGGCGGAAGCATGAACGACCAGCTCGGTTTTCTGCTTCGTTTGATCCCAAACGGCAGCAAAGACTGGCCCCGCAATGGAGCGGAGCGTGTCCGCGACTTGGAGATCAGTCGCAGGCACTGAATTGATGCTCATGGAAACCCCCAACTGGTTCGTGAGCTGACCTGTGGGGAACAATACTGAGCGCTTGTGCTTTGGGAACTCGAATCGCCGTGTCGATCTTGCCGATTCGGGCGCGAATCAGAGTTTAGGTTATCGCTGTGTCAGCATGAGCACACTTCAAGCGCCAGAAGACACAGTCGCTAGTTGAATCGATTCGGCACCGCCAATCACCGCGCGGTGACACGATGAATTTGGATTCCCAAAACAAGGTCGCGCCGCATCGAAATCGAAAAGGCGTTCATTTCTAGCGGATTACAGAGCTGCGCCCAGGTATCGCAATAAGCGGTGGCGCCGTCCGGTATGACCACGCGTATTCGCGCCAAAGGGGAAGTGAGGCTGCGCTCCGTGGTCGAAGACACGCCCGATATTTGCCTTGACATTGCACGGCGCAAATCTGCACGCGGTTCGTGTGTGCAGTTATCCACTCCACTGTAGGTGAGTCGATCGCGTCGAATCTCCACGAAATGACCAGGATCGTCTTGGTTGATTTGCTCGAATATTTAACGGAGGGGTTGTCCTGGGCCGGCGCGTACGTCTCCACAGAGCGGCTCCATCGCCCGGCTGATCGTGCGCCGCACTTCGGCTATGACTGCGCCTCGTCAAGGTTAGGGGAGCGACCATGTCCATCGACCGCCGCAAGAACAGCCGCTCCGTCAAAAGTCCGACCGGCCCCGAGATCAGCGCTAAGAGTTGGCTGACCGAAGCCCCGCTGCGCATGTTGATGAACAACCTCGACCCCGAGGTCGCCGAAAACCCGAACGAGCTCGTCGTCTACGGCGGCATCGGCCGCGCCGCCCGCGACTGGGCAAGCTTCGACGCCATCGTCGCGGCCCTCCGCAAACTCGAAGCCGACGAAACCCTGCTCGTCCAATCCGGCAAGCCGGTCGGCGTCTTCCGCACCCACGCCGACGCCCCGCGCGTCCTGATCGCGAACTCGAACCTCGTGCCCCATTGGGCGACCTGGGCCCATTTCAACGAGCTCGATCGCAAGGGCCTCATGATGTACGGCCAGATGACGGCCGGCTCGTGGATCTACATCGGCAGCCAAGGCATTGTGCAGGGCACGTATGAGACCTTCGTCGAAGCCGGCCGCAAACATTTTGGCGGCGACCTCGCCGGCAAATGGATCCTGACGGCGGGCTTGGGCGGCATGGGCGGCGCGCAAGCCCTCGCAGGCACCATGGCCGGCGCTTCGATCCTCCTCGTCGAATGCCGCCGCAGCAGCATCGAAAAGCGCCTCGAAACCAAATACCTCGACACCTGGACAGACTCACTCGATGAAGCGCTCGCG
>JAEUMM010000283.1 GCA_016792645.1 Alphaproteobacteria bacterium
AGAGACTCGGGCGGGCGTGCTAGATTGAAGGTTGCGAGTGAATTTCCCGCGCGCACGGACGTGCGCGCACTGGGTGGCCGGGTCAAGCCCGGCCATGACGAAAGTTTTGGCGGACTGAGCATGTCCCTGACCTTCTTCCTCGAAGCCCCGATAGCGCTCGCGCCCGCGCTCGTCTTCCTGTTCGTCCTCGATCAGCTCGACAGCTTCCGCCTGGTCGGCCTCCGCGCGGCGGTCAGCACGCTGATCGCCGGCGGGCTCCTCGCCGTCGCCAGCTACTTCATCAACGCGTTGGCGATGGATCTCACAGGCGCGAACATCCAGAACTACACCCGCTACGGCGCGCCGATCATCGAGGAACTGCTGAAGGCCGCGGTGATCGTCTACCTCTTCACCCGCGCGCGGATCGGCTTCCTGATCGACGCGGCCATCATGGGCTTCGCCGTCGGCACCGGCTTCGCGTTGGTCGAAAACCTCTACTACCTCTACACATTCCCGGAGGCCAACATCGGCGTCTGGATCGTCCGCGGCTTCGGCACCGCGATGATGCACGGCGGCGCAACCGCCATCTTCGCCGTCCTCGCGCAAACCTGGACCGAACGCCACACGAAGTTCCAGCCCGCGCTCTACATCCCGGGCCTCGCCGCCGCCATCGTCCTCCACTCGCTCTTCAACCACATCCTCGCGAACCCGCTGTTCGCGACCGGCGCCGTCCTCCTCCTCGTCCCGGCGATCCTTCTCGTCGCCTTCGCCAAGAGCGAGCACCGCATTCATGATTGGTTGATTCACGACTACGTGTCGCACGAGCAGTTGCTCGCCACGATGAACATCGAATTCGCGCACAGCGAAGCCGGCCGCTTCATCTCCGAAATCGCGGACAAATTCCAAGGGACGAACGCCGCCGACATCTTCGCCTACATGCGGCTGCACACCGAACTCGTTCTGCGGGCAGAGAAAGTACTGCTCGCCCGCGAAGCCGGAACCGCCGAACGCATTACCGACGACGATGCGCAATCGTTTCGCCGCCTGCACGAACTCGAACGCAAGATCGGCCGCACCGCGCTGATGGCGCTCTGGCCCCACCTTCACTACAGCCGCCAAGAACTTGCGGAGCTCTACGAACTGGAAAGTCGCGCGCGAAACCATCGCAAGCGCGGCGACAGAGAGTCAGCCCCCGACTAATACGCAGCCGGGGACCGAATGGCCAAGACACCAAGAACGCTGGGCTCCGCCAGACCTTGTTGCAGCGACCGCAAGGAGCAGTCGGCCTCAAAACGCACGCCGCGCGCATACCGATCCCGCCACGCCTGTGGATTGTGGCCGCCGAATGCGGCTCAGCTTCACAACAAGAGATCGCGCCGAAGCAGCGGCCGATGACGCCCATCGGGCGGAAATCCGGCGCGACCGCCAGACGTGACGACTGTCACTGTACCAAAGGTGCAGTTGAAACCCGGGTTCCGGGGCGCGTACAACCCGCGCAAACAAGGAACGACCCGATGCGACCGCTCACGCTGACCCAATTCACATCCACGCTGTTGCTGACCTCATGCCTGACGCTCCCGCTCATGGGCTGCGCCGACGACATCGCCGTCGCGGAAGGTGAGACGGCGACAACCGCCGCCGCCGTTTGCCGCGGCGGCGCAACCGTCATGCCGCTGTTCAAAGACCTCGGCACGCACGAACACAAGATCACGACGACGTCGCCGCAAGCGCAGGCCTACTTCAATCAAGGCTACCGCCTGCTCTTCAACTTCAATCACGCCGGCGCCATCGCCTCGTTCCAGGAAGCGCTGAAGCGCGATCCGAAATGCGCCATGTGCTGGTGGGGCATCGCCTTCGCCCACGGCCCCAACATCAACATGCCGATGATGCCGGACGCGATGCTGCCCGCGTGGCAAGCACTGCAGATGGCGCAGAGCTTGAAAGCCAACGCTAGCGAGGCCGAACGCGACTACATCGACGCGCTCGCCAAGCGCTATGCCGAAAAGCCGCCGGAAGACCGCAGCCCGCTCGACAAAGCTTTCGCCGCAGCGATGCACGATGTCGCGAAGAAATATCCGAACGACATGGACGCGCAGACGCTCTACGCCGAATCGTTGATGGACACCTCGCCGTGGAATTACTGGCAGACGGATAAGAAGACGCCGAACGCGGGCCTTGAAGATCTGGCCCCGACGCTCGAAGCCGTGCTGGCCAAGGCGCCCGACCACCCGGGCGCCATCCACCTCTACATCCACGCCGTCGAGGTGCCGTTCCCGAAGAAGGCCGAGAAGGCCGCGGACCGCTTGACGACAATGCTGCCGGGCGCAGGCCACCTCGTTCACATGCCCTCGCACATCTACAACCGCATCGGCCGCTACGACGACTCGGTCGAGTGGAACAAGAAGGCGGCGAAGGCGGACGAAGCCTACTTCGCCGCAACCGGCGATCGCGGAATGTACGCGGCGATGTACTACGTCCACAATCTCCACTTCGTCTGGACCGCGGCGATGACGGAGGGCCGCTCCGCCACCGCATTCGAGTTCGGCAAAGCCGTCGTCGATCGCGCCGATCCGCAAATGGCGCGCGCCATTCCGGGCATCGAAGTCTTCGTGCCGACACTCACCTACGCGCAGCTGCGCTTCGGCAAATGGGACGACATCCTTGCGGCCAAGGCGCCCGATCCGGAGTTGCACCTCGCAACCGCCATGCATCACTATGCCCACGCCCGCGCCTTTGCGGCCAAGGGCAACGTGAAGCAAGCGAAGGCCGAACAGGCGCAAATCGTGAAGTCGTTCAACGCCGAAGACGACACGCGCTTCTCGAACTTCGGCGTCCCCGGCCGTCAGATGGTGACCATCGCCAACTACGTCGCCGAAGCCGACATCGCGCTCGCGCAGCGCCAGTTGAAGATCGCCATCGCGAAACTGCAGAGCGCGGTGAAGGCACAAGATCAGCTGCCCTACATGGAGCCGCCGTATTGGGACTTCCCGACCCGTCAATACCTGGGCGCCGCACTACTCAAGGCGAACCAAGCGAAACAGGCCGAGAAAGTGTATCGCGCGGACCTCAACGAATGGACGCGCAACGGCTGGTCGCTCTTCGGCCTGTCGGAGTCGCTCAAGCGCCAGGGCAAGAATCGCGAAGCGAGCGAGGCCAAGCAAGCCTTCCTCGAAGCGTGGAGCCGCGCCGACGTCGATCTGAAAGAAAGCCGCTTCTAACAAGCTTGGCACACGACAAAACGCCGCCGGTGGGAACCGGCGGCGTTCGCATTTGTGATGAACCGGAAAAGCCCGGCCCGCGTTCTGTCTCCGATTCCGTCGCTCCGCCGCGACCTTTGAGGAGAAAGAGCATGAAGACCCTGCTCACCGTCGCCGCCCTGGCGTTCACCGGCCTCGCCGGTGTTGCCTTCGCCCAGACCGTCGATCCGTACACCCCGCCGCCCAACGAGAGATACGAGCCGGGCCCCGTCTACGTTTCGCAAGGCGGATATATCGCCGACCCCCGATACATGGACGAAGACGAACTGCGCATCCTGAAACGCGAAGCGCGCCGCGCCTGCGGCGACAAGCCCGACAGCATCCTCGACCTCAACCGCTGGAAGGACTACCGCCAGTGCGTGTTCGTCGAGATGGGCGACCAGCAGGACTACAATCCCTATTACCCGTATCAGCCCGACCCCGACGACGAATACGCGCCGGAATAGCCGATCAATTCTGTGTCCGCTGCCACCAACACGGCGGACACGCTCTGGCGAGCACCCCGGGCCTCCTCTAACCTCCGCCTCTCAGGCGAGAAGAGAAGGCTCGGGTTGCGCGCCATGCAGGAAGATGCCCTTCCGCAAAGACTGGCGACCATCATGTCGATCGACGTGGCGGGCTACTCTGAGCTGACGGAAGCCGACCAAGTCCACACCGCCATGGAAATCGCGGCCCTGCGCCGCAAGATTGAAGCGCTCGCGCTCAAAGAACACGGCCGCGTCTTCAACACCGCCGGCGACGGCTTCATGCTGGAATTCCCGAGCGCGACCAATGCTCTCACGCTCGCCGGCGAACTCTGCACCAACGAAAAGCTCCCGCTCCGCATCGGCGTCCATGTCGACAACGTCTTCGTCACCGCGAACGGCGACTTGCTCGGCCACGGCGTCAACATCGCAGCCCGCCTGCAGCAGCGCGCCGATCCGCGCAGCGCGCTCATTTCGATTGACGTCCGCCGCACGCTGCACGGCACGGTCGCTCAACAGCTGAAACCAAAGGGCCTCCTCAAACTCGACAAGAT
Organism: Alphaproteobacteria bacterium; assembly: GCA_016792645.1. Lineage (GTDB taxonomy): Bacteria > Pseudomonadota > Alphaproteobacteria > Micropepsales > Micropepsaceae > SZUA-430. The sequence continues at coordinate 4,255 of JAEUMM010000283.1, forward strand.
GGCCGAGACCATCGAAGCCTTCGCGTTCGTGACGGCCGGCAGCACCGACGCCGCCAAAACGAAAGAACCGCTTCTCGCCGTCTTGCCCTTCGACAACGACGATCCCGAAACGCTGTATTTCTCCGACGGCGTCTCGGACGAAATCCTGGAAGCGGTCTCGCGTGTACCGGGCTTGAAGGTCATCGGCCGCAATTCATCGTTCCACTTCCGGCGCGAGCGCAAAGCAGAGGCCGCACTCGCACTCCACGCCACCCACATCCTCGACGGCAGCGTCCGCCGCGCCGGCACCCGCATGCGCGTGCGCGCGCAACTCACGGAGACGGACAGCGGCACGCTTTTGTGGAGCGACAAATACGAAGGCGAAGTCTCCGATGCCTTCAACGTCCAAGACACGATCGCAGCGCAAGTCGCGGGCGCGCTGCAACAAGCCCTGCCCCGGCCCAAACGCGCCAAGGCCAAGATCGACCACGTCGCCTACGATCTCTATTTGCGCGCGCGCCCGCTGGTGAAGGAACTGGCCGACGACGACGCCCGCCGCGCCGAACCGATGCTGCAACAGGCGATCGCCCGCGCACCCGACTTTGCGCAAGCCTGGGCGGCGCTAGCCATGGCGCGTTCGATCATGCTCCCGCGCAACAGCGACGCCATCGGCGATCCCGGCCACGACGCGGCGCAGGCCGCCGCGAACCGGGCGCTCGCCCTCGACCCGGATTGCGCCGACGCCCTCGTGGCGCTCGCGGTGCTGAAGCCTGCCTTCGCCGAACACGGCGACAAGCTCGTACTGTGCGAGCGCGCCGTCGAACTCGCCCCCAACGATCCGCTGATCGCCGCCGCGTGCGACGGCGCGCTCATCTCCGTCGGCCGCGTGCGCGATGCGATGCAGCATCTGGAGTCCGCCGCCCGCCTCGACCCGCTGGGCCCGATGTTCGTGAGTTCGCTCGCCTACCACCTCTGCACCGTCGGCCGCAGAGACGAGGCCGCGGACAAGATCGACGCGTGCTTCCGCCAATTCCCGGACTCGCCCTGGGTCTGGATTCGCCGCTGGACGATCTTCTTCCTCTCAGGCCGCCGTGACGAGGCCGCCGCCATGTGCGCGGAAGGCGCACCGCTGCCGCCCGGCATGACGGAGAAGGACACCCTGCTCCTGCGCTTCGCCCACATGGTCTTCGCCATGCCGAAGCCGCAGCGCGAACAGGCACTGCGCGCCCTCCTCGCCCGCGATGAAGAACTCCCGCTCCAAGTCTGCGCCTTCGCAGCCGAGGCCGACTGCGCCGACGTC
>JAEUMM010000452.1 GCA_016792645.1 Alphaproteobacteria bacterium
CGACGCGTTCGCGAGCGGCGGGTCGGTCGGGTACGACCACAAGAAGATGGGAATCACCGCGCGCGGCGCGTGGGAAGCCGTCAAGCGGCATTTCCGCGAGATCGGCACCGATATTCAGACGTCGCCGTTCACGGTCGTCGGTGTCGGCGACATGTCGGGCGACGTGTTCGGCAACGGGATGCTGCTCTCGCATGCGACGCGGTTGGTCGCGGCGTTCGACCATCGCGATATTTTCCTCGATCCGGATCCGGATCCTGCGGTGAGCTTTGCCGAGCGTCAGCGCATCTTCGATCTGCCGCGGTCGTCGTGGGCGGATTACGACCAGGCCAAGATTTCGAAGGGCGGCGGCGTTTACTCGCGGTCGATGAAGCGCATTCCGCTCTCGCCGGAAGTGAAGGCGCTGACGGGTTTGACGGTCGATCAGGCGGAGCCGACGGAGTTGATGAAGGCACTGCTGAAGGCGCAGGTCGATCTGTTGTGGTTCGGCGGCATCGGCACGTTCGTGAAGTCGTCAGCCGAGAACAACGCGGATGCAGGCGATAAGGCGAACGACGCCGTGCGCATCGACGGGCGCGACGTCGGCGCGAAGGTCGTGGGCGAAGGCGCGAATTTGGGCTTCACGCAAGCGGGGCGCATTGAATTCGCGCGCGGCGGCGGGCGGATCAACACCGACGCCATCGACAACTCAGCCGGCGTCGATACGTCGGATCACGAGGTGAACCTCAAGATTCTGCTGAACGTCGGCGCGACGACGGGCGAGATCAAGTCCGGCGAGCGCGATGCGTTGCTGGCGCGCATGACGGACGATGTGGCGGCGTTGGTGCTTGCCGACAACTACAATCAGACGCTGGCGCTGAGCGTCGCGCAGAGCGGCGGGTACTGGGAATCGGACGCTTACGGCCGGTTTATGCGGGCGCTTGAGCGTGATGGGCGGTTGAACCGAACGGTCGAGGGCTTGCCGTCTAACGATAGTTTGCGCGAGCGGGCGAACCGGCAGGAAGGTTTGACGCGGCCGGAACTCGCGGTGCTGCTGGCGTATGCGAAGCTTCAGCTGTTCGACGAGTTGAATTCGTCGAACCTGCCGGACGATCCGTTCTTTGCGGCGACGCTGAAAGCGTATTTCCCGCGCGAGGCGGGCGACCGCTTTCCGAAGGCGATGGCGGCGCACCGGTTGAAGCGCGAGATCGTGGCGACGTGCATCTCGAACGACATGATCAACCGCGGCGGGCCGGTGTTCCTGCATCGGCTGAAAGAGGCGAGCGCGGCGGAGACGCCGGCGTTGTCGCGCGCTTATACGATTGCGCTGAATGCGTTCGGGATCGAGGCGTTGGCTTCGCGGATCAATGCGCTGGACAACAAGATCCCGGCGGCTGTGCAGATCGGCATGCACGCGAAGCTTGGGCTGCATTTGTTGCGGCAGACGTTGTGGTTCCACCGGCATGTGAAGGCCGACGTGCCGATCGCCGATGCGATCGCGCCCTATGCGCAAGGCGTCGAGAAATTGCGCGGTACGTTCTCGAGCTTGGTGTCGGAGGCGGAGAGCCGGGCGATCGAGACGACGATCACGGAGTTGCGCAGCGCCGGCGTACCGGAGGATCTTGCCGACGACGTGGGCGCGTTGAGCGCCGTCGGCGCGGTGCCCGACATCGCGCGCCTGTCAGCGGAAACGAAGAAGCCGCTCGATATGGTGGCGGGCGCTTATTTTGCGGCGTCGCGGAGCATCGGCGTCGACCGGTTGCGGCTGGCGGCGGAGCGCAGGCACTTGCCGGAGCATTGGGACCGGCTCGCCGTGCGGCGGCTGATCGACGATCTCGCGGTGCATCAGCGGGCGTTGGCTTCGCAGGCGTTGGCCAACGGGACGCAGGGCGATGATCGTCAGGCGGGCACGGCTGCAGTCGAAACCTGGGCGCAGGCGCACGGTGAGCAGGTCGAGCGCGTGAACGTGCTGATCACCGATCTCGAACGGTCTGGCACGTTCACCGTCGCGCGATTGACGTTGGCTGCGAGTC
>JAEUMM010000293.1 GCA_016792645.1 Alphaproteobacteria bacterium
GAAGAAGAACGTCTCCACGCCCTCACGCTCGCCGAACGTCCGCTCAAGAAGCCGGACCCCGCCAAGGTCGCATCCGCCGTCCTCGCCGGCATTCGTGAACTCGGCCTCCGCGCGCTACCTTGGAGTGACGACCTCCAAACATTCCGCGCCCGCGCCGCCTTCGTCCGAAAGCTCGAGCCAGACGCGGGCTGGCCTGATCTCGGTGATCACGCGCTGACCGCGTCGCTCGAAACATGGCTGCAGCCGTTCCTCGGCGGCGTGACGCGCGCCAACGACTTTGCGCGCATCGACGTATCATCCGCTCTCCACGCCCTCTTCGATTGGGAGAGTAAGAAACGTCTCGAAGCGCTCGCGCCAACTCACGTCACGGTCCCCTCCGGCTCTCACATCCCCATCGACTACGGCACCGACACGCCGGTGCTCGCCGTCCGCCTGCAGGAAATGTTCGGCCTGGCCGATACACCGGCAATCGGTCTAGGCCGCGTGCCCCTGACGCTCCATTTGCTGTCCCCCGCGCGCCGACCCGTCCAGGTCACGCGCGACCTGAAGAGCTTCTGGAAGAACGGCTACCCCGAGGTCAAACGTGATCTCAAAGGCCGCTATCCCAAGCACCATTGGCCCGACGATCCCTGGACCGCGGCACCGACCGCCCGCGCCAAACCCAGAGGCCAGTGACTCCCACCAGCCGCTCATTTAGAACCGCCCGATGACCACGACGCTCCCGCCCATTCGCCCCATCGCCCTCGCCGACATCGAGGCCGCGCGCAAACGCATCGCAGGCACCGCGATACGGACACCGCTCATTCGTTTGGAACTGGGACCGGACGGTCCGGACATCCGCCTCAAGCTTGAGAACCTCCAACCCATCAACGCCTACAAACTGCGCGGCGCCGCAAATGCCGTTGCCATGCTGTCCGAGAGTGAACGCAAACGCGGTGTTTGGACCATCAGCGCCGGCAACGCCGGCCAGGGCGTCGCCTACGCCGCCCGCCAAGCAGGCGTGCCGTGCACGGTCGTCGCCATCAAAACGGCGCCGACCGCAAAACTCGAACGCATGAAAGCGCTGGGCGCGAAACTGGTGCTTGTAACCTATGACGAAGCGTGGGCGGCACTCGACACACGCGCTTACGCCGGCGTTGAAGGCACGTTCATCCATCCCTTCGACGACCACAACTTCATCGCCGGCCACGGCACGATGGGCCTTGAGATTCTCGAAGACGCGCCGGACGTCCGCGCGGTGGTCGCCGGCATCGGCGGCGGCGGCCTCATCGTCGGCGTCGCCAGTGCCTTCAAGGCGCTAAAGCCCGACGTGAAGATCATCGGCGCCGAACCCGAGACGGCAGCGCCCGCCGCCCTCTCGCACAAGATGGGATCGCCGCAAAAATTCAAGGATTGGCAACTCTCCTTCGTCGACGGCGCGGGAGGCCAAAGCATGTTCCCGCGCATGTGGGAGCGTATGAGGAACCTCGTCGACGACTACAAGGTCGTGACGCTCGACGAAACAAAGCAAGCGATGCGCCTAATGGCCGAGAAGGCACGCGTCATCGCCGAAGGCGCCGGCGCCCTTCCTCTGGCCGCAGCACGGCGCGGCGACTTGGGCCCCGGCCCCATCGTCTGCATCGTCTCCGGCGGCAACATCGACCTCGACAAATTCGCAGCGCTGGTCGCCTAGCCCTCGCCCATCGCATCGCGGATAAGGTCGTCGCTCGCTTCCGCAAGCAGCGCCTCGTTCGCCTCCATGCCCACCGGCACCTTGCCGATGTCCAGCAGCACCGGCACCGCCAGCGGCGACACGCGCGAAAGCTTCTTCACCACGATGTGCCCCTTGATGCGCTTCAACAGCGCGCCAAGCCGCGCAATATCCAGCGCCCCGGTCGCCGCATCGTCATAGGCCGCGCGCAGCAGAATGTGATCCGGCTCATGCGTCCGCAGCACGTCGTAGATGAGGTCGGATGAAAACGTCACCTGCCGGCCCGTCCGCTCTTCCCGCGGATTGCGCTTCTCGATCAGGCCCGCGATCACCGCGCACTGCCGGAAGCTGCGCTTCAGCAACGCGGATTCGGCAAGCCAGGCATCGAGATCGTCACCCATCATGTCTTCGTCGAAAAGGCGGTTCATATCCAGCGTGTGCAAGGCCCCAAGCGCCCAAATCGCCAGCGAGTAGTCGCTCGCCACAAAGCCCATCGGCTTCATGCCCAGCCGCTCCAGCCGACGCGTGAGCAGCATGCCCAACGACTGATGACACAAACGTCCGTCGAACGGATAGCAGACCAGAAACTGCCGCGACCCTCGCGGAAACGTCTCGATCAGCATCTCGTTCGCTTTCGGCAACAGCGAACGCAGACGTTGGATGTTGAGCCACGCCTTCACCTGGTCCGGCAGAAACGTCCACCGTTTCGGATCGGCCAGCATCTCGCGCACGCGACCCGCCAGGAACGTCGAAAGCGGAAACTTGCCCCCCTCGAAGGAAGGTATCTTGGGGTTGCCCGGCGGTCCCGGTGTGACGATCGCCTCGGTCTCGACGATCCCTTCGAACCGCAAGATCTGTCCCGCGAACAGGAACGTATCCCCCGGCATCAACTGCTGCAGAAACCACTCCTCGACCTGCCCGACAACGCGTCCCGCATACGTGACGCGCGGACCGCGATAGTGCCGCACCACGCGCACCTTCAGCATCGGCGTTTCGACGATCGTGCCGGCGTTTAGGCGATAACGCTGCGCCACCTGCGGACTGGCGACGCGCCAAAGCCCTTCCACCGTCTGCTTCAACTTCGCATATCGTTCATAGGCGCGCAGCGCATACCCGCCCGTCGCGACATAATCCAAGACCTTGTCGAAATCGGCACGCGTCAGCTTTGCGTAGGGCGCGGCGCCCACGACCTCCGCATAGAGCGCGTTTGCGTCGAACGGCGCCGCGACCGCCATGCCCAACACGTGTTGCGCCAACACATCCAAGGCGCCGTCGCGCGGCCTCTCCCCGTCGAGTTCGCCATGCATCAAAGCATCGCGCGCCGCCTCGCATTCCAGAACCTCGAACCGGTTCGCCGGCACCAACAACGCGCGGCTGGGCTCGTTCATGCGGTGGTTCGAACGGCCGATACGCTGCGCGATGCGGCTCGCCCCCTTCGGCGCGCCGATATTGATGACGAGATCGACCGCGCCCCAATCGATGCCCAGATCCAGCGTCGACGTGCAAACGACCGCACGCAGCGTACCCTTCGCCATCGCCGCCTCGACCTTGCGCCTCTGCTCCGGCGCCAGCGATCCGTGATGCAATGCGATCGGCAAGTTCTCGCTGTTGATCGACCAAAGCTGCTGAAACACAAGCTCGGCCTGCATGCGCGTATTGACGAAGATGAGCGCCGTCTTTGCCGTCTTGATCGCCGTTAAAATCTCGCCGAAGGCGTGCCGCGCCAAATGCCCCGCCCAAGGCACATCTTCCGAAGACGCAAGAATAGAAAGATCGGGCTTCGCCCCCGGCGCGCCACGCACAACGCGCGCCGCACGCACCTCACCCTGAACCTGCGGCACCAAATACCGCGCCAGCAAATCCGGATCGTCGACCGTTGCCGACAACCCGACACGCCGATGCGAAGGCGCCAACGCCGACAACCGCGCCAAATCCAGCGCCAACAAGTCACCGCGCTTCGAAGGCGCCAGCGCGTGCAACTCGTCCAGGATCACGCACCGCAAATCGCCGAACAACTGCGGCGCCTCGCGCGTCGCCAGCAACAGCGCAACCTGCTCCGGCGTGGTCAGCAAAATATCCGGCGGCAGATGCTTTTGCCGTTGCCGCCGATGCGCCGACGTATCGCCCGTGCGCGTCTCGATCCGCACCTTGAGCGCCATCTCCTTGACCGGCATCTCGAGATTGCGCGCAATATCGACGGCCAACGCCTTCAACGGTGAAACATACAGCGTGTGAATCCCGCGCGGCCGCTGCGCCGCCTTCGCCTTCAAGCGCTGAATAATCGGATTGCCGCTGCCGCGCACATCCTCCCCCACAAGCGGTAGAGGACGCTCCGACAACGCAGCCGACTGTCCCGACAACGCGATCAATGACGGCAAGAACCCGGCAAGCGTTTTGCCTCCTCCCGTCGGCGCCGTCAGCAACACCGACTGCCCCGCATTCGCCGCCTCGATCAACGCCAGCTGAAACGGCCGCGCCTGCCACCCACGCGCCGCAAACCAGCACGCAAACGCCGGCGGCAGCAACGTCGATTCACCAAGGTCGGCAAGGTCTTGCAAGTAGGGGGCTCGAAATGACGGCGCGAGACATCGACAATACACCGCCGCACACATTCCCGCGCCACGCTTTCCAGCAGGAAATGCGGCCTAGTGCGGCCCGCCGCCGCCGCGTGATCCGGATCCTCAATCCGTGCTAAGCGCTGCGCACCAAGAGGAGTATCCGCCATGCAATTCATCAACAGCCCCGCCGCCAAGGCCGCGAAAATGCCCTTCAGCCAAGCCGTCCGCGTCGGCGACGTGCTCTATCTCTCGGGCGCGCTCGGCAACGTGCCCGGGAAGATGGAGTTGGTCCCCGGCGGCATGGAAGCTGAAACGCGCCAGATGATGGACAACATCGGCGCAGTGCTGAAGGACAACGGCCTCACCTTTGACGACGTCTTCAAGTGCCTGGTGATGATGTCCGACATGTCGAAATGGGGCGACTTCAACAAGGTCTACCTGACCTATTTCAAACCCGACCGCCTCCCGGCCCGCTCAGCCTTCGGCGCCAACGCCCTCGCCCTCGGCGCGCAGGTGGAGGTCGAATGCATGGCCTATATCGGCAAGAAGTAACGCCTGTCCGGCGCGCGCCCGGGCCACTATCTTCACCCTATGCAAGCCGCCGAAATCCTGAAACTCACGCCCGCCGGCCTCTATTGCGAGGCGGGCGATTTCTACGTCGACCCCACGCGCGCCGTGAACCGCGCCGTGATCACGCACGGCCATTCCGATCACGCGCGCGCCGGCCACGGTGCCGTGCTGGCGACAAAGGAGACGCTCGCCATCATGGCCGAGCGATACGGCGAACGCTTCGCCGCCTCGACGCAAGCGCTGCGCTACGGTGAAGAGATCGCGCTTGCCGACACCCGCGTGACGCTGAAACCTGCCGGCCACATTCTGGGCTCGGCGCAAGCATTGGTGCAGACCAAGGGCGGCCGCGTCGTCGTCTCCGGCGACTACAAACGCGCGCGCGATCCAACCTGCTCGCCGTTCGAACCGATCCCATGCGATATCTTCATCAGCGAAGCGACCTTCGGCCTGCCCGTCTTCTGCCACCCGCCGGCCGAACACGAGATCGCCAAACTTCTGCACTCGCTCAGCGTCTTCCCCGAACGCGCCCACCTCGTCGGCGCCTATTCGCTGGGCAAGGCGCAGCGCCTGATCATGCTCCTGCGCGAAGCCGGCTACAGCGACCCCATCTACCTGCACGGTGCGATGAAGAAACTCTGCGATCTCTACGTCGCACACGGCCTAGCTCTCGGCGCATTGACGATGGTCGCGGGTGTTCCGAAGGCCGAGCTGCAGGGCAAAATCATCATCGCCCCGCCGTCGTCGCTGAACGATCTCTGGTCGCGCCGCTTGCCCGACCCCGTAGCCTCCTTCGCCAGCGGCTGGATGCGCGTCCGCACCCGCGCCCGCCAACGCCTGGTCGAACTTCCCCTCATCGTCTCCGATCACGCCGACTGGGAAGAACTGACGCGCACCGTGCGCGAAGTCGCCCCCGCCGAACTCTGGGTCACCCACGGCGAAGAAGAAGCGCTCGTCTACTGGTCAAAACAAAACGGCATCCCCGCAAGGCCGCTAACCATCAAGGGCTACGGCGACGAAGAGGAAGAAACGCCACCGGCTGAAACTGTATGAACCGCTTCGCCGAACTGCTCGACAGCCTCGCCTACCAGCCGCAGCGAAATCTAAAGCTGCGCCTGCTGACCGACTACTTCCGCCACACGCCCGACCCCGATCGCGGCTACGCCCTCGCCGCCATCACATCGTCGCTGAAATTCGCCAACGCCAAGCCCGCCCTCGTACGCGGCCTCGTCGACGCACGCGTCGACCCCACACTGTTCGCGCTCTCCTACGACTACGTCGGCGACCTCGCGGAAACGATCGCACTCATCTGGCCGCCCAAACATGGCGCCAACGTCAGCCCGTCGTTGAGTGAAATCGTCGAACGCCTATCGACGCTGGGCAAAACCGAACTGCCGCGCTGTCTGGAAAAATGGCTGGACGCGCTCGACGCCAACGGCCGCTGGGCGTTGATCAAGCTCATCACCGGCGGTCTACGCATCGGCGTCTCCGCGCGCCTCGCCAAAACCGCGGTCGCAGAATTGAAGGGCGTCGACCCGAACGAAATCGAAGAGCTCTGGCCCGCACTCACGCCGCCGTACGCAGACCTCTTCGCCTGGCTCGACGGCCGCGCGGAAAAACCGTCCGGCAAATCGCACGCCATCTTCCGCCCCGTGATGCTGGCCCATGCGATCGACGACAAAGATCTGCCCACGCTCGCTCCGGAAGAATTCGTCGCCGAATGGAAATGGGACGGCATCCGCGTCCAAGCCGTCAACGAAGGCGGCAAACGCCGTCTCTACTCGCGCACCGGCGAAGACATCGGCGGCGCCTTCCCCGACGTTCTCGACGCCCTGCAAACCAAAGCCGTCATCGACGGGGAACTCCTCGTCATCCGCGACGGCGAGGCGCTGACCTTCAACGACCTGCAGCAGCGC
>JAEUMM010000294.1 GCA_016792645.1 Alphaproteobacteria bacterium
GCGATTATGTGTTTCCGATGTTTCGGGCGAATGCGCTTTATGAGGGGCAGTATTTGCTGGGCACCTCGATCGCGCGGCCGCTGATTGCGAAGAAGCAGATCGAGCTTGCGGAGAAGGTGGGCGCGGATGCGGTGGCGCACGGCGCGACGGGCAAGGGGAACGATCAGGTTCGGTTTGAGCTGACCTACTATGCGCTGAAGCCCGACATTCGTGTGATTGCGCCGTGGCGCGAGTGGGAGCTCGAGAGCCGGACGAAGCTGATCGACTTTGCCGAGAAGCATCAGATTCCGATCGCGAAGGATAAGCGCGGCGAGGCGCCGTTCTCGGTCGATGCTAACCTTCTGCATTCGTCAAGCGAGGGCAAGGTTTTGGAGGATCCGGCGCTTGAGGCGGATTCCATCGTTTATCAGCGCACGATCAGTCCGGAAGAGGCGCCGGACAAAGCGACTTACGTCGAGATCGGGTTTGAGCGTGGCGATCCGGTGTCGATCGACGGCGTTGCCATGTCGCCGGCGACGGTGCTGACCAAGCTGAACGAGCTCGGGCGCGCGAACGGCATCGGGCGGTTGGATCTGGTCGAGAACCGGTTTGTGGGGATGAAGAGCCGCGGGGTCTATGAGACGCCGGGCGGGACTATTCTGTACACGGCGCATCGCGGGATCGAGTCGATCACGCTTGATCGCGGGGCGGGGCATCTGAAAGACGAGTTCATGCCGAAATATGCGGAGCTCGTTTACAACGGGTTCTGGTTCTCGCCGGAGCGCGAGATGCTGCAGGCGATGGTCGACAAGAGCCAGGAATTCGTCAGCGGGACCGTGCGGATGAAGCTCTACAAGGGCAACGCGACGATCGTCGGGCGGGAGTCGCCGTATTCGCTCTATCGGCAGGATTACGTCACGTTCGAGAAGGACAGCGTCTACGACCAGAAGGACGCGGCGGGGTTCATCAAACTGAACGCGCTGCGCCTGCGGTTGCTGGCCGCGCGCAATCAAGCGGTGAAGCGCTAGTTCTTGTCCCAGTAGATTTCGAAGACGTTGCCGTCCGGGTCTCTGACTCTCGCGGAAAAGAAGTCGTCTTCGTCGAAGGCGATGGGGACGCCGAAGGCGTCGGCCCAGGCTTCGACGTTCGACTTTGTTTCAACGCGGAAGCCGAAGTGGAAGGCGTCGCCGGCGTTTAGGGGCGCGCCTTTTTTGAAGAAGAGAGAGATGCCGGGGCCGACGACGTGCGTGCCCTTGCGCTCGATGCCCAGGCGCGCGGCGTACCACTGGGCCAGGACTTCCGGGTCTTGGGCCGGGATGTTGATGTGGTCGAGCCACAGAGGCGGCAGCGTGCTCATTCGACTAAAGCTCCGTCGGCGGACGAATTCCCTTGGCGGCACACGCGGCGAGGACCGTGTTCCGGAGCAGGCAAGCGCGCGTCATCGGCCCTACCCCACCCGGCACCGGCGTGATCGCCGCCGCGTGTTCCTTGGCCTCATTATACGCGACATCGCCAAGTAATTTCGACTTTCCGTCGGGCAATTCGATGCGATTCATGCCGACGTCGATAACCACGGCGCCGGGCTTTACCCAGTCACCCTTCACCATTTCGGCCCGGCCGACGGCGGCGACCAGTATGTCCGCGGTGCGGGCGATGGTGGCCAGGTCTCGCGTCTTGGAATGGGCCATGGTGACGGTGCAATTTTCAGCCAAGAGGAGTTGGCCCATGGGTTTGCCGACCAACTGAGAGCGGCCGATCACCACGGCGTTCAGGCCGTCGAGTTTCGACCGGACGGATTTGATCATCATCAGGCAGCCCTGCGGTGTGCAGGAGACGAGGCCGGGGCGGCCGCTGGTCAGACGGCCCGCGCTGAGCGTCGTCAGGCCGTCGACGTCTTTGTCCGGGGACAGGGTGTCGAGGATTGCCTCTTGCCGGATCTGAGACGGGACTGGGAACTGGACGAGGACGCCGTGGACCGACGGGTCGGCGTTCAGCTTGCGCACGACGTCGAGGACTTCGGCTTCGGTGGCGGTCGCGGGGAGTTTGACGTCGCGCGACTCGATGCCGACTTCGCGGGCGTCGGCGACCTTTAAGCGGACGTAGATTTCGCTGGCCGGATCGTTGCCGACGAGGACCACCGTGAGGCCGACCGGCGTGCCGGTTTCTTTCTTGAACGCGTGCGCTGCGTCTTGGACGCGGGCGCGTACCGCGGCGGCGAAGGCTTTGCCGTCGATCACTTGTGCCGTCATGCGAACCTCTTGAGCCATGCCGTGACGCGCGCTTCCAAAGCCGCTGCGTCGCCTTTGATACTTACGGATTTGAGGCGCGCAGTGTGGCCCGCGGTCACCTCGACCGTCGACTTGGGGACGCCGATTTCGTCTGCGACCAATTCGACCAGAGCGTTGTTCGCGCGGCCGTCTTCGGGCACGGCGCGCACGCGGGCTTGGACGTAGGGACCGTTCGGACCGTCCTTCAAACCGTCGATGCCGTCACGCGAAGCGCGCGGCGTCAGGCGCACCGCCAACGCGATGCCGTCCGGCCGAACGAGATAGGGCTTCACGAAAGCAGACGGCCCGTTACCAGCACGCTGACGAGCAAGTAGCGCAATGCTTCCACGCCGATCAGCAGGATGATGGGCGAGATATCCAAGCCGCCCAGATCGGGCATGAACCGGCGGATGGGGCGCAGTAGAGGCTCGGTGAAGGCGCGGCAAAACCGATTAACGGTCTGCACGAAGGGATTGTAGGGATTGATGATGTTGAAGTTGATCAGCCAAGACAGCACCACCATGATCAGCACGACCCAAAAAACCAAATTGGCCACAGCGGTGATAATGAAAATCAGGGCTGTGATCATCGTGCTTTCCGGTGCCTTTTCGCGGGAATCGCGGGGGTGCCTTCGAGATGTAGCGATCACCCGCGGCCTGGACAAGGCGCGCCTTGACACCTGCCTTGGGGGGCCCCTACAACGCGTGCCTCTCGCGGCGGACTTGCGCCGTATTTGCCGCGCATGGGGCTGTAGCTCAGTTGGGAGAGCGCCTCGTTCGCAATGAGGAGGTCAGCGGTTCGATTCCGCTCAGCTCCACCATGCGCGGCCCTTTCGGTTCCTCACTGTCCGGCAACGCTCCGTTTACGCGGGCGTGGCAGTGTACGCGGTCATGCGCCCCTTCTTTCGCTCTGTTTTGACCTTGATCTGCGTGCTCGCGCTGAGCGCGCCCGCACTCGCGTCCGGCGGCGGGCACGGCGACGGCGAGAAGAAGAAGCTCAAGGCGCCGAAGAAAGAGCGGAACTATACCTCGCTTGAGTCATGGGTGACGGTCGAGCCGTTCACGATCTCGATCATTCAGGACGGGCGCGTGCGGGGAAAGTTCGCCGTCTGGTTCGGTCTAGATGTCCCCGACGATGCTTTGCAGGAAAAGGCCGAGGCCTTGATGCCGCGGCTTCGCGATGCGTGGCTCAGCGAGCTTAATCTCTATGCGGCCACGTCGCTGCGGATGCGGCGCGCGGCAGATGTGCCAGGCGTGTCCGACCTGCTGCAAAGGACATCCGATGCCGTGCTAGGGAGAGCCGGTTCCAAGGTTCTGATGATCCAAGCCATGGTCGACATGACGCGCTGAAGCCTTTCCGGCCTCTTATGAGCAGCGGTGATTCAGCTTCACCACGAAGCCTCAAAGAACACAAAGAC